>NZ_JAQQPT010000020.1:0-146298 GCF_036688725.1 Pseudomonas lactucae
GCCAGCAGCTCATCGAGTTCGGCCTGGGAGATGTACGCCAACAACTTTTCGCTGTTGGCCTTGAGATCCGATAGCAGCTCATACAACTGCGTGACGTTGTCCCACAGGTTGTAGAGGGCTTTGGCCAATCCGCTTGAAAACGCCAAGCCTTGCATCGCGCTGCGTTCGAACGGCCTGGCTTTGGCAAAATCCTTCCATTGGGCTTTATAGGTTTTCTTCCAATCGTCACGCAGACGGTCTTCCAAATCCGCGATCACCGACTGATAAGACGCATACAGCGCCTTGACGTGATCCCTGGAAACGTTGGGATAAAAAGTGATTTGGTATTTCTGGTCGCGGGTACATTCCTGGATTTCAAGAATGCCGCTGGGGCCAATGGTTCGATGGATGGGCGGGCCCGTCGGGCTGCCATCCTTGGCGATGGCTTGCAGCATCACCGGCGTGTTGCCGATAGGCACCGACCGTGTGCTTTCGAACATGTGCACCAGGGTCAGCGAGCCCTGGGCATCACACTTGGCGACGACAGCGTTGGGTTCTCTGGAAGAAACCGGCGCGATCAACGCAACCTCTTCGCCGACTTTGAAGACCTGCTCCACCTCAAGCGTCGAGCCACTCCAGAAGCTTTCGGCCCAGTCGTCAAAGGTGTTGAGGCACGCCCGGAAATCACGCAAGACGCCTTCAACGTCCGGCGCCTTGGCGTTCATGGGAGACAGGACGAACTTGCCTATGACCGGAATCAAGAGGCAGCCCCACTGAACAGGGCATTTATGGATGGGTGCATCGGCTGTCCCTCGCACTGAATGATCAGGCGAGGGACTTTGAAGAGGTTCGTCGGGTAAAGAAGTCGGCGTTATTCGCCAGGACGGCTAGGAGGTTTCGCCAAAACTTCAGGTAAACGGAGGGTCGATTGTAGGAGTCGGATTACAGGTTAATCAGTCCTACAGTTTCAACTGGCCAATCGCCTTGCTCAACTCTCCAGCCAGGGTGGCCAGCTCCTTGCTGGTGGTCGCCGAGTCCACGGTTTGCTGCACCGTGTTTTCGGTCACATCGCGGATGCTCACCACTGCGCGGTTCATCTCTTCGGCCACGTGGCTTTGCTGTTCGGCGGCGACGGCGATCTGGGTATTGCTCTCGCGCATCTGTGCCACTGCGCCGGTTATTTCGGCGAGTGCGGCACCGGCTTCCTGGGCCTGCTGCACGCAGTCGTCGGCCTTGAACGAGCTTTCCTGCATGAAGTCCACGGCGTCGCGGGTGCCGGCTTGCAGCGCCGAGACCATGCGGGTGATTTCGTCGGTGGAGCTTTGCACGCGCTTGGCGAGGTTGCGCACTTCGTCGGCGACCACGGCAAAGCCACGGCCCATTTCCCCGGCGCGGGCGGCCTCGATGGCGGCGTTGAGGGCGAGCAGGTTGGTCTGTTCGGCGATGCTGTGGATCACACTGACCACGCCGTTGATTTTCTGGCTGTCTTCGGCCAGTTTCTGGATCATTTCGGCGGTCTGTTGCACGCCGCTGGACAGACCCGCAATGGAGTGTTGCACGCGGGTCACCACGACTTGGCCGCTGCCGGCGAGGGTATCGGCAGCCTGGGATAAATCGCGGGTGGCGCCGGCGTGCTGGGCGATGTGGTGGACGGTGGTGGTCATCTCGTTGATCGCGGTGGCAGCCTGGTCGGTTTCGCTTTGCTGGCCGAGCATGCCGTGTTGCACCTCGTTCATGCTGCTGGCCAGGCGTGCGGCGCCTTCGTCCAGTTGCCGCGCGGTGCGAGCCACCGTGTTGACCACACGTTGGTAGCCGGCCTGCATGGCATTGAACGCAGTCGCCATCTGGCCGACTTCATCCTTGCACGCCAAGGGCACGCGGGCCGACAGATCGCCGGTTTTCTCCACGTGCAGCATCACGTCCTTGAGGGTGTTGAGCTGGCTGAGCAGGAAGCGAATCAGCAACTGCGAAGCGCCGAGCATGGCGAGCATCAGGATCAGCACTGCCACCGCATAGTTGGCGAAGCGCTCAGCGAACACCTGGCTCATGCTGGGGGCGAAAGCCAGCACGGCGATGTATTGCCCGTCCGGGCGGGCGATTACATCGGCACCCATCAGCGGGTTTTCGCCGAACAGCGGCATATGGTTGAGTTCGATCCAGCCCGTGGCTGTGCCCAAGGCTGACAGATCTTGATCACCTAGCTGTGGGACTTGGCCGCGCGCAAACGTCAGCCACTGTTCACCTTTGGGCAGCGGCTTGTCGACCGGCCATGCATTCAGCAGCCGCCCCTGGGCCTGCGCGGAGGCCTGGGATGCGGTGCTGCGCGCCTGCTGTTCGAGCTGCACGGCGTAGAGCACCAGCAGCAGGGTGGTGATGAAGGCGACCGCATTCACGGCCCAGAATTTGTACTTCAGCGAGATATTGCTAAGCCAGGCACCCATGGAAGGTTTTCTCTGATAGCGGAAACAGCATTGGCAAGGTGCCATTATTGTGCCGCTACTGAGGAAACCGGTTTTGACATGGGTCAATGCGCCGCATCAATCCAGGGCAGGCAGCCCAAAAAATGCGCGGGAGCAGGCGGTGCTGTGTTGGGCCAGGTCTTCTTGGCCCTCATTGCGGTGCAGTGCGACTTCGCGCAGTACTTCGGGCAAATACGCGGGTTCGTTGCGACCGTTTTTCGGTTTGGGTCGCAGGGTCCGCGGCAGCAGGTAGGGCGCGTCGCTTTCAAGCATCAGACGACCTCGGGGAATTTCTCTGACAAGCGGGTGCAGGTGTGTCCCACGGCGTTCATCGCAGATCCAACCGGTGATGCCGATGTGCAGGTCGAGGTCGAGGTAGCCGAACAGCGCCTGCTGTTCACCGGTAAAGCAATGCACCACCGCCGCAGTGAGGTGGTCGCGGTAGTCTTTGAGGATCTCCAACAGGCGCTGATTGGCGTCGCGCTCGTGCAGGAACACTGGCAGTTTCAGTTCGACGGCCAATGCCAGGTGCTGTTCCAGGACTTTTTCCTGCTGCGGGCGTGGGGAAAAGTCCCGGTTGAAATCCAGCCCGCACTCGCCCACCGCCCGTACGCGGTTGTTGCTGAGCACATTGCGCAAACGTTGGGCGCTGTCGCTGTTCCAGTCGCTGGCGGAGTGGGGGTGGATGCCGGCGGTGCTGAACAGTCGCTGGCCGCTTTCATCGAGCTTTACGCACAGCTCCAGTGCCTGTTCGCTGCCGTCGACGCTGGTACCGGTGAGCACCAATTGCTGTACGCCGGCGGCGTAGGCGCGGTCGAGAACGGCCTGGTGCCTGTCGTCGAAACTGGGGTTGGTCAGGTTGACGCCGATATCAATGAGTTGCATGGTGCTATCTCCGCCTGCGGCCGGAAAGCATATCAGAGCTGTAGAATTATAAGAAAATCGAAGAACTACAACGAGTTATAGCTGTCTTTGAACGTCGCGACCGACATTGTGGCTGGCCCAACGCCTTGCCCCTGGCCACGGTTGCCCGCAAAGCCTGCGCATAAAGCGCTCTGTTTCTGACCCCCAACGCCGCGTTTTTCGCGAGGGCGTTGGCCAGTTTTCTTTCCGGAGAGCGGATGATCCGACCCTCGGCGTTGCTTATGTTGTGCCTGACATTACTGCTGCCCATGGCGGCGGTCGCGCGTCTGGACGGGCCGCTGGAAGTGACCAAGTCTGGCAAGGTCCGCGACCTGGCAGAGATCCGCGCCAGTCGCACCCTGCGGGTATTGGTCAACCAGAGCCGTAACAGTTCCGGTGAAGTGCAAGGCCAGGCCATCGGTGTCGAGTACCATCGCCTGCGCGCTTTCGAGCAATACCTCAATGCCCGCGCACGAGATGGCCAGGAAATCAACCTCAAGATCATTCCAAAGGCCAAGGATCAGTTGCTGGGCGCCCTGGCCCGTGGCGAAGGTGATGTGGTCGCGCCCGGCGAATTACTGGATGTGAACGCCGCTCACAGGATCGCTACCAGTGACCCGATTGCCAGCGATGTGCCGCTGTGGCTGGTCGGCGTGAAAGGCGAACGTCGGTTCACCAAGCTGGAGCAACTGTCAGGGCGCACGCTGGCGCTGACCACTGGCAGTGCCGCCGCGGATGCGGTCAGCCAGGTCAATCAGAAGTTGGCACTGCACAAACAGCCGCCGATCAAGGTGGAATGGGTCGATCCGACGCTCGCGGTCGAAGATGTGCTGGAGATGGTCCAGGCCGGGATTTTTCATCTGACCATTGTAGAAAAGCCGATTGCCGAACGCTGGTCGAAGGTCCTGCCCAAGTTGCGCTTCGACAAACAGGTGGTGATCAATGAGCCGGGCGACGAGTACTGGTTTGTGCGCCAGGATGCCTCGATGCTGCGCGCCAGTATTGATCGATTTCTCAAGACCTATCACACGCCGTCCGACCAGGACGTGGCGTTCCAGCGCATCTACCGCCGCCTCTACCAAGTGCGTAATCCTCTGGCGCGCGCCGACCGCCAGCGTCTGGAAAAACTGCGTCCGGTATTGCAGAAACACGCCCGCGAGCAGGGCATGGATTGGCTTAACCTGGCGGCATTGGCCTTCAAGGAATCGGCGCTCGATCCAGGCGCGCGCAACAGCGGCGGCCCCACCGGCCTGATGCAGATCACACCCTCGGCGGCGCAACGGGTGGGCGTCAACAATATCGAGAATCTCGACAGTAACGTTCAAGCGGGGGCGCGTTATCTGGCGATGATCCGTCGCAAGTTTTTCGCCAGCCCCAAACTCAACGAACGCGAGCGCATGGCGTTTGTGCTGGCGGCGTACAACATGGGGCCCGAGCGCGTGCAGGGCATGCGCACCGAGGCCAAGCGCCGAGGGCTCAACCCCAACCAGTGGTTCTTCCAGGTTGAACGCATTGCCATGGAGCAGGTAGGGATGGGCGGCGTCAGCTATGTTAATAGCGTCAATAAGTACTATTTGGCGTTTGATCGGGAACGAGAGTCGCTGGAACCGCCGGCACCTAAAGTGGTATCACGTAAATAATCGATTATATTGATATTAATTAGGCATTTTTTCGGCTTTTATCATTGCTTAAACTGATTAATATAGCGGCCAACCAACCCCTACCTTGAAAAGGATTTGCACCATGAGCCCATTGATCAAAAGCATTCTGTCCACCCGTGCCGGCTACGGCTTGACCATCCTGCGCATCGTGGTCGGGGTCATTTTCGCTGCCCACGGCTCACAAAAACTCTTCGGCTGGTTTGGCGGCTACGGCCTGGCAGGTACCGCTCAGTGGATGGAGAGCATCGGCCTGGCGCCGGGCACCCTGATGGCGCTGTTGTCGGGCGGCACGGAGTTCTTCGCCGGTTTGGCGCTGATTATCGGTTTGCTGGTACGCCCTGCGGCATTGGGCCTGACCATCCTGTCGGTCGTGGCGATCTTGTCGGTGCATATCCACAACGGTCTGTTCATGGCCAACAATGGTTATGAGTTCGCTCTGGCCCTGCTCGGCGGCTCGCTGGCGGTGCTGCTCGAAGGTGCGGGGAAACTGTCTGCCGACCGTGCCATCGCCCATTAAGGGCACTGTAGTAACCGAAAAGGCCCGCACCCTGGTGTGGGCCTTTTCGTTGCTCTGGATTCTTGACACCGCCCCACCGGCTTCTCTACGATGCCGCTCATGCGCCGATTTAAACAGCTAATTGCGGGGCGCCACCGGGACTCATTGAAGCCCGACAGAAGCCGGGTCCAGACCCGCTTTGAAATTCCGCTAAAGCGCTGGTTCGGTGTTGCCTCTCACCTGCCCGCAGACTTTTGAGGCAGAGACACGACACGATGAATGCACCACGCCCCCTCATACGCCTGGCCCCGATCACCGCGGACCTCACTCAACGCAATCCAAAAATCCTCCTGGGCGGCAAGCACCAGCCGACGCTATTGCGTTACCTGGACGGTTGGCCACGGCGTACCGGACGACCTTCGGCGTTTCTGATCCAGTTTGTCGAAGACGGCGATTCCCTGGCCCGCTTTGCCAGCAACAGCTTTGACCTCGCGGTTATCCAGGCGCCCAGTGTCGGCGATGCGGAAGAAGTGATCCGCCAACTGACGCGCATTGCACGTCAGGGCTTGATCGCTCGTCGTTGATTGCCTTTGGTGGGGCGTTCAGTGAAACACCGTGCCGGCTCGTGAGTAACGACGATGCTGGCGCAGGTAAATGCCCCAGGCGATCAGGCATAACATCAGCGGTATTGTGAAGATCAGCAGCAGTTTTATCGCCAGTTCCAGGCGATGTACCTGGGCGTACGCTTCAACTTTCAAGGCATGCAGCTCGATGGGCAGGCGCAGGCGCTCCTTGTTGAGCGCTTGCAGCTGTGAGCTGGTATCTACCGTCTGGCTCACCACGCCGAGCGTCGACGGGCTCAGCAATTGCCATTCCTGCTCCGTTTGTTGCAGGCGCCGCTCCAGTTCGGCTGCTTCGTCACGATAGGCCCGCGCGGCGTTGTCGCGCATCTCGCTGAGTCTGTTCGGCAACTTCCGCGTCGGTGTACGCGGCCGGACGCTGGCGAGCGCATCGGGGGCGGTCAGGTTGTCCAGGGTGTTGAGGATAAACAGCATGTTGCCGTCGGGCGCTGAGCCGGCGACTTGATCGGTCAGCATGTCGGTGTCCGCGACCACCACCACCTGAATCTGCGTCGCTTTTTGCAACCCGCCCGGCTGACCCTTGATGCCGTCGGGAAAGATCGAATGAGCCGGCCCCTCGATACGGGCCGCGATCACATGGGGTTGCGCTTGCGTGGACGATGCATCGATCAGTGAGCCGAACTCGGTTGCCGAAGCAAAGCGGTCCGTGTCCAGCAATACCGATTGCCTGGAGCTTTGCAGGAGCGGGGTGAGGTGGGTACGACTGTTTTTGAGGGGCAATAGGGCGCCGCTGCTCGACAGCGTTACCCGGTTCAGCTTCCAACTGCTGATGTCGTGGGGGTTCATCGCGTCCCGGGGCAGGTTCAAGCGGGCCGGATGGAGTATCCCGGGTTTTCCCGGCTCCGGCGTTACCGAGGACGCGTAGAGGGGGTCGACAAGCAACTTGTCTTGCGGCATCTGCATGCCCCAGGCCGCCAGCAGTTCGTCCAACCTGGCATTGGCCGGCGTGGCGTTTGGGCCTTGCCCGCTGACGGGGTCGATAAACATCATCAACCTTCCGCCCCTCAATACAAATTGTTCAATCCCATACAACGTTTGCTCAGGCAGCGCACGTGGTTGCACGACGATCAGCGTCTGGACGTGTTCGGGCACACGTCCGGTGGCCCCCCCCAGATTGACCAGCGTGAAGTGAGGTTGCAGTGTCTTCAGCAGCCCGCTGGCGGACTCGTCCATCGCCAAACCTGACAGCAGCCCCACAACCCTGGGCTTCGGGTGCTGCAGTTTATGAATCAGGTGGCTGATTTCATATTCGAGCAGCGGTTCCCGGTCGAGGCTGAAAGCTTCAATGCGTTGTGCGCCGAGACCTGCGCGGGTACCGATCAAACCGAGGAAGCCCGCCTGATGGTCGAGGCCATAGAGCTGGGCCTTATAGGCATCTTCCGAAAACGGTGCAGGGTCGATAATGTGCAGGTTGAGCATGCCCTTCGCTGCCTTTTCGTATTCGCCAAGCAGGTCTTCGATGTGCTTGCCGTAGCGTCTCAGGGCATGGCTTCTGTTGGGGGCGTCGCTCGCGTTGAAATAGTACAGGTCCACAGGATGTTCCAATGACGCAAGTAACTGGCGTGCTGGAGGCGAGGGGGTATGGGTTTGCTGTTGGGAGACATCCCAGCGGATATCGGGAAGTTTGCCTAGCCAAACCAGATTGAATGCCAGAAACAGTAACAACAGGACAGCGAGTGTCATGCCGGTGCGCAGAGTGGAACGCATGGAGGGCTTTCCTTCTCAGCGGTTTTTGTAATTAAGAGTGACTGTTGTTGCGGTGAGAAAGGCGAGGATAATGCTGATGAAGTAAGCACTGTCGTGAAGCGTTAGTTTGCCACTGTCGAGCATGCTGAAGCGTGAGTGGGGATTAAGCGTGGCCAAACTATCAACGATCCAGATCGGTGCCTGATGCTCAAGAGCGTCTACCACCGAAGATAGGCCGGAGGCTATCAATAACAAGCTTGATGTCAATATGAACACCACCGTACGCTGGCGTATAAATGTGCAAATAAAACAACCGACAGACAAATAGCTTCCCGACAGAAGCCAACTTGCCAGCAATTGCGAGGCGATGACGCTGTTATCCGCAGTTCCGACGAAGTTGGCAAAAATGACCAGTGGAAACGTTAATATCAGGGCCCAACCCGCCACCACCCAAGCGGCCAGAAACTTGCCGATCGCAAGTTCAGCCCCGGTGACGGGGAGTGATTTCATCAGGTCACGAAAACCGACATGGGATTCGTCCGACCAAAGCTGCGTCGCCAGGGCAGGCATCAGCAGCAGATAGAGCCAGGGGTGTAACTGGAAGAACAGGCGCAAATCGTGGATGTCCTGCTCCAGCCATCGGCTGGCGTACAGCCCCAGGGCCATGGTCAGGGCTAGAAATATGGCGACACTTACGTAGGTGGCAGGTGACCCGGCATAGCAAGCGAGCTGGCGCTTGAAGATGGTGGACAGCAGTCTCAAGGAAGAACCTCCTGGCTCAAGTGCCGAACCACATCGTTCACGCGACCGGGCTCCAGGCTCAATGTATTGATTTTCCAACCGCGGTTGGCGATGAGTGAATGAACGTGTGAGTAGATAGCGTGCCCCGGCATGGCAAGTACGGTCACCGTGCCAGGGGTGTGTCGATGCTCTTCGATGCCGGCGACCCCCGGCAGTACGGCAAGGGCCAGCAGGTCCAGCGGCGCATCGGCGGTGAGCGTGACTGCCTGGAAATGGCGGGAGTCACGCTGTAGGTCGGGCAGAGGGGCATCGGCGACCAGGCGTCCGCCTGCGATAACCAGCGCCCGCGTGCAGAGCGCTGACAATTCATCGCTATTGCGGGAGGCGATGATCACCAGCATGTCTTGGGTCAGGGACTGAATGAGTTGCCTGAACGGGTGCTTTTGATCAGGCGCGAGCCCCTCGGTCGGCTCGTCCAGTAACAACAAGGCGGGGTTATGCACAATGGCCTGCGCAATCGCGACTCTGCGCTTCAGACCGGTGCAGAGGGCGTCGAGGGGCGCGTTGAGAACCGGTAGCAGCTCCAGGCGGGTGGCGGCGTGTTCCACGCGGGTGCGTTTTTCTGCACCGTTGAATCCGCGAAGGGCGGCGATGTAATAAAGGAATTCCCTTACATACATCGTCGGATGAGTGAGTATGCGGTCAAGTTGATAACCGACCAGACTTTTGGCTTTAAGAGTCTGGGCTTGAGTGTTGAAGCCCTGAATAGTGATATGCCCACTGGAGGGTGTTATCGAGGCCGATATCAGATCCAGCAAGGTGGTCTTGGCTTTACCGTCCTCTCCAAAGAGTCCCAGGCATTCCTGTTGTTTGGCGCTGAATGAAAAACCGCTGATTATATTTTTCTTGTCCAGGTGTTTTGTGAGATTGCTTATTTCGATCATTTTTTTACCGAATAAGTTTGGCAGGACAGAGAGGGCTGAGGTTGAAAGGGTACGGTTAATGATCATGTTTGGGAACGACGATCACTACTTATAAGACAAGTCCTACGTGCGTTCCCGGTGAGTCACTGAAACAATTGGTGTGTGTTTTGAATGCCTGAATGCTGAATGTTTAATTGATGTTTATATAAACTTCCATCCTTTTAATAAGGTCATGATTGACATGATGCTGCTACGTACTCTTGTTCTTGAGCGCAACGGTCAGGATGCGCCGGTCAACGGCGCTCTGCTCTGCGGGTTTGCCGTCGGTCAGATAGCCTCCAATTTTCTGGTTTATAGCTTGGACGAGGAGGTTGAACCGGGGAGCTCCAGGGTCTATATCGCGGCCTTGCGCAAAAAACTCGAACGCTATTTTCTGAGCGGGATTGAATCCAAGGAAGACCTGCAGATCGCCATGCACGTGTTCAAGCAAATCCTGATGCTGGCCAGCACGTCGGGCGCCAAGGCGGGCGGTGTCACCGAAACCCAGGTGCCTTACTATTTCGTCGATCTCAAAGGCTGCAAGTTGCCGCCTGCCAGGCCCGAAGACCATCACTCGGTCAACATCAAGAAGGCGCTGGTGATGAAAGTGATCACATTGGGAATATCCGCCCCTACGCTGCCTGCGATCGAAAGTACGTCGTTGATCGTGCCGTCCATTCGGTTTTCATCGCAAATGATCTCGCCACCCAGAAGTGGGAGCCCCGCTGAACCTGACCGGCAACCTGAACACGAACAATCGCTTGAAGAAAGCCTGCAGACTGCGGTTGAAACACCGTTGGTCCGGGTGTCGGTCGCGCCTGCTGATGTGCAGGAGCCTGGCCTGCCATCGAAGCCTCAACTACCGGCGCCGACCGAGCACGATGCCTTGCCCGAAGTGGACAGTACGTTGACCAACCTGGCGCGCGTCGCCCAGGAACTGACGCAACAAAAACATGCGGTACTTGAACGTGAGGCCACGCTGGAGCAGTGGCAGGTTCGGCTACAGCACGAGCAGAACCAGATGGATGACAAGGCGCGAGCCTTGGAGCAGCGCTGTGCGCAGTTGCATGATCAAACGCAGGCATTCAACCAGAAGGCCGATGCGTTGAACCTGATGAAGTCGCAATTGGCGCAGTTGCGCCAGAATCTGCAAGGGATGCTGCACGCGCTGGATCAGGTGCTGGAGGGGTGAAGCTGAACGGGTCTGGCTACTTTCCCGGGTTCATTTATCATCAACGTCAGCCCGTCGGTGCCAGGACTCGGAACCTGGCGTATCGTCATCACTGCACATTGCCTGGGGATGCAAGCGTTTGAGTACCAAGCTGATAACCAAAGAAGGTCATGAGGCGCTGAAAAAAGAGCTGGATTACCTGTGGCGCGAAAAGCGTCCAGACACCACGCGCAAAGTAACTTGGGCGGCTTCGCTTGGGGATCGCAGCGAAAACGCCGACTACCAATACAACAAAAAGCTGCTGCGCGAAATCGACCGTCGCGTGCGCTACCTGCGCAAGCGCCTGGAAGACATGCGCGTTGTGGAGTACATGCCCGAACAGGAAGGCAAGGTGTTCTTCGGTGCCTGGGTGGATATCGAAAACGAGAAAGGCGAAACCAAGCGTTTTCGCATCGTTGGCTACGACGAGATTTATGATCGAATGGACTACATCTCCATCGATTCACCCATGGCCCGCGCGCTGTTACGCAAGGAGGTCGACGATGAAGCCATCGTGCAGACCCCCAATGGCGAAGTGTGTTGGTGGATCACCGGTATCGAGTACGTAAAGTAGGCGACCGTGGCTCGCACGCGGTGAGGCATGCCTGCCATCGGTCGATCAGCCTTCGCGCAGAACGGTCAGTGGGCTGGCGTTCAGCGCGCGACGCGTACCGAATACTCCGGCGCCCCCGATCAACACTGCGCCTATGACCGGCAGCAGTAACAGCCAAGGGTGCGGTTGCCAGGCCAGGTCGAAGGCATAGCGGTACAGCACCCAGGTCACCAGTTCGGTGCCCAGCGCCGCCAACAGCCCGCTGACGGCTCCCAGCAAGCCGAATTCGATGCGTCGGGCCTTGACCAGCAACCTACGTTCAGCACCCAGTGCACGCAGCAGCGCACCCTGGCGGATACGTTCATCCAGGGTGGCCTGAAGGCCGGAGAACAGCACCGCCATCCCCGCCGCGAGCACAAACAACAGCACGTACTCCACTGCCAGGGTCACTTGGGCGAGGATGCTGCGCAACTGCTCCAGCAGGGCTTCGACCTGCAGGATGGTCACGGCCGGGAACGCCCGTGACAGATCGACGATCTGCGAGTCATGGCCCGGAGCCAGGTAGAAGCTGGTCAGGTACGTGGCTGGCAGGTCCTTCAAGGTGCCCGGCTGGAAAATCATGAAGAAGTTGGGTTGGAAGTTATCCCAATTGATGGTGCGAAGGCTGGTCACCCGCGCTTCGCGATTTTCCCCGGCGATAGTGAATACCAGGTGATCGTTGAGCTTGAGCTTGAGGCTTTCGGCAACCTTGGCTTCTACCGAGACGCCGGGGATGCCATCGCCGGGTTGCTGCGACCACCACGAACCCGCGGTGAGCACATTGCCCGGTGGCAGTTCGGCGGCCCAGGTCAGACTCAAGTCGCGCTGCACCGCGCGGTCACCGCTGGAGTCCTTGCTGACAATCTCCTGCACCGGCGCGCCATTGATGCTGATCAGTCGGCCCGGTACCACCGGGTACAACGGCGCCGATTGTGCCTGTACTTCCAGCAGGCGTGCACCAAAGGCGTCCTTGTCGGCCGGCAGGATGTTCAGCGCGAAATAGTTGGGGGCGTCCTTGGGCAGCTGGTTTTGCCAGGTGTCCAGCAATTCGCCACGCAGCAGGGCGATCAAGCCCATGGACAACAGGATCAAGCCGAACGCCAGGGATTGGCCGGCCGCCGCCAGTGGATGGCGCAACAACTGGCCCAGGCCCAGGCGCCAGGGCAGGGCGGCCCGGGCCAGCAAGCGTCGCAGACTCTGCAGCAACAGCAGCAGCAAGCCACCCAGGACCAGGGCCGCCACGACGCCACCGCCCAACAGGGCGAAGGTCAGCACCAGGTCGAGGCTCAGGCGCCACATGATCAGGCCCAGGGCGAACAGGGCTGCGCCGTAGACCATCCAGGTGCTGGAAGGAATGGGCAGCAGATCGCGACGCAACACCCGCAGCGGCGGTACGCGGCCCAGCGCAGCCAACGGCGGCAGGGCGAAGCCGGCGAGGGCGACCAGCCCGGTGCCGATTCCGGCAACGGCGGGTAACAGCCCGCCGGGCGGCACGTCGGCCGGTAGCAGGTCGTGCAGGAAGTAGAACAGACCAAACTGCGCCAGCCAGCCGAGCACAGCGCCGGCCAGGCTCGCCAGCAAGCCCAGGACCGTCAGTTGCAGGCTGAACAACAGCATGGCTTCGCGTCGCGACAACCCCAGGCAGCGCAACAGCGCACTGGCATCGAAACGTCGGGTCGCAAAGCGGTTGGCCGACAAGGCCACGGCCACACCGGCCAGTAACACGGCCACCAGGCTCGCCATGTTCAGGTAGCGCTCGGCCTTGCCCAGGGCCCCGCCGATCTGCTGGTTGCCGTCCCGTGAGTCTTGCAGGCGCTGGTTAGCGGCCAGGCCCGGTTTGATCAAGTCGCGATAAGTCTGCAACGCGGTACTGCCTTGTGGGCCACGCCACAGCTCGCGGTAACTGACGCGGCTGCCGGGCTGGACCACGCCGGTGGCGTCAAGGTCCGCCAGGTTGATCATGACCCGGGGCGTGAGGCTGTAGAAGTTGCCGGCGCGGTCCGGCTCATAGGTGAGCACGCGGGCCAGGCGCAGGGTCTTCATGCCCACATCGATGCTGTCGCCGACTTTGAGGTCCAGCGCTGTCAACAGGCGCGCTTCCACCCACGCTTCACCGGGTTTCGGTTCGCCGCCCGGGGTTTGCTCGGCGAAGGGCGCGGCGGCGCTTTTGAGTTCGCCGCGCAGCGGGTATTGCTCGCTGACCGCTTTGACACTGGAGAGCTGGATGCCGTTGTCGGTGGCGATGACGCTGGAGAATTCCACCACGCGGGCATGGTCCAGGCCCAGTTCGGTGCCGGAGCGGATTTGCTCCGGGCGGGCCGGCGAGCTGCCTTCGAGCACCAGGTCGGCACCCAGGAATTCGGTGGCGCGCAACAGCATGGCGCCGTTGAGACGCGCACCGAAGTAGCCGATGGCGGTACTGGCGGCCACAGCCACCAACAAGGCAAAGAACAACACGCGCAATTCGCCGGCGCGGGCATCGCGCAGTAATTGGCGCATGGCCAGGCTGAACAGGCGCAACAGCGGCAAACGTGCCATCAAGGCTCCAGGGGGGCGACCATCAGGCCGGCTTCAAGACGGATCAGGCGCCGGCAACGGTGGGCCAGGCGCTCGTCATGGGTGACCAGCACCAGCGTCGTGCCGTTCTCTTTATTGAGTTCGAACAGCAAGTCACTGATGCGCTCGCCGGTATGGCTGTCGAGGTTGCCGGTGGGTTCGTCGGCAAACAGCACGTCCGGCTCGGCGGCAAAGGCGCGGGCAATCGCCACGCGTTGCTGTTCGCCACCAGAGAGTTGGCGCGGCGAGTGGGTCAGGCGTTGGCCCAGGCCTACGCGCTCCAGCAGGTGTCTGGCGCGCTCGCGGGCATCTTTGCGGCCGTCCAGTTCCAGCGGCAGCATCACATTTTCCAGTGCATTGAGGCTGTCGAGCAGTTGGAACGACTGGAACACGAAGCCTACGTGTTCGGCGCGGATGCGCGCCCGTTGGTCTTCGTCGAGACTGCTGAGCGCCTGGCCGGCGAGGGTGACTTCGCCGCTGCTGGGCAGGTCGAGGCCGGCCAGCAGGCCCAGGAGGGTGGATTTGCCGGAGCCGGAGCTGCCGACGATAGCCAGGCTGTCGCCCTTGTTCAGTTCCAGGCTCAGTTCGTGCAGGATAGTCAGTTCACCTTCCGCGCTGGGAACCACTTTGCTGAGGTTTCGCGCGGTGAGAATGCTTGCGCCCATGGAGAGTCCGATGCGAATGTGGTTTTTGAGTGCTGGCCTGGCCTTGTTGTGCGTGGCCCAGAGCGCAGCGGCGGGTACGATCCTGATCGTCGGCGATAGTATCAGTGCCGGTTTCGGCCTGGATACCCGCAAAGGATGGGTTGCATTGCTGGAGCAACGCCTCAAGAAGGAAGGTTTCGACGATAAAGTGGTCAACGCCTCCATCAGTGGCGATACCAGTGCCGGAGGGCTCGCGCGGCTGCCGGCGGCGCTTGCGGAGCATAAGCCGGACGTGGTGGTTATCGAGCTTGGGGGCAATGATGGCTTGCGCGGGCAGCCGCCGGCGCAATTGCAACAAAATCTTGCGTCGATGATTGATCAGTCCAGGGCCGGCGGCGCCAAGGTACTGTTGTTGGGGATGCAGTTACCACCTAATTACGGTCCGCGATACACCAAGGCCTTTGCCGAAGTCTTTGGCACATTGGCCAAGGAAAAAGACATTCCGCTGGTACCGTTTTTCCTTGAAGGTATAGGCGGCCATCCGGAGTTGATGCAGGCTGACCAACTGCACCCGGCGGTCGCCGCCCAGGGCAAGTTGCTGGAAAATGTCTGGCCGGCGCTGAAACCGCTGTTATGACGCTTTTCTACCGGCAGGCTTTCGGCTAAGGTGGCGCCCCCCCGATCTGGAGCCCCCGATGTCGCGTCCTGCCTGGTCCCTGTTTAATTACCAACTGATCGAACCGGACGAGCAGCTGGATCTGTTCGCCTGCCAGGAAGTGCGGGTACATCTGGTCACGCGTCAATTGGAGCTGGGGGGCTCTATCGATCGCACGCTGTGCGGCACTTTATTGCCGGCGCAACCACGCTGGTCGCTGGTCGATCGATCGATTTTTCAGGATCAGCGCCTGTGCCCCTTATGCCGGGCCATTCTTGAGTCCCAGAAGCGTGGCACGCCGCCGATCTGGCCGGAGTTGCGTTTCGAACTCTAGGAGCTCTACACGCTTGCGGTTAGAGGCTCGCTTCACGTATACAATCGATTTTTACCTACCCGTCGTTCTGCGAAGGATTTTCCGGATGTTGTCGCGCCTTTCCGTCGTCACCTGCTGCCTGTCTCTCGCTGCACTCTGTGCGTCCGGTTCTGCGTCCGCGTTGCAGTTGCCTTTGCCACCACCCGGTGAGGACATCGTCGGCCAGGTCCAGGTGATCAAGGCCAAGTACGAAGACACCTTCGCCGACCTGGGCACTACCTACGACCTGGGCTATTCGGAGATGGTTGCGGCCAACCCCGGTGTCGATGCCTGGTTGCCGGGGGCGGGCACCGAGATCGTATTGCCGACGCGCTTCATCCTGCCACCGGGGCCTCGTGAAGGCATCGTGATCAACCTGGCGGAGTACCGGCTCTATTACTTCCCCAAGGGCCAGAACGTGGTCTACACCTTCCCGCTGGGGATTGGTCGCGAGGGCTGGGGCTCGCCGATTGCCCATACCAGCATCATCGCCAAGACACCGAACCCGACCTGGACGCCACCGGCTTCCATCAAGGCCGAACACGCCGCCAATGGTGACCCGTTGCCCAATGTGGTACCGGCCGGCCCGGACAACCCCCTGGGCCCGTTCAAGTTCACCCTGGGCACACCGGGTTACCTGATCCACGGTTCCAACATGAAGTTCGGCATCGGCACGCGCACCAGTCACGGTTGCTTCCGCATGTTCAACAACAACGTGCTGGAGATGGCCGGCATGGTGCCGGTGGGCACTTCGGTGCGCATCATCAATGATGCCTACAAGTTCGGCAGCAGCGGCGGCAAGGTCTATCTCGAAGCCCATACGCCGTTGAACGACGATGGCACGCCGTCGGTGGTCGACAAGCACACGGCGGTGATCAACGCGTTGCTCAAGCGTGAAGACCTGGCCAATAACCTGCGAGTCAACTGGGATCAGGTGCGTGATGTGGTGGCGGCGGAAGAGGGCTTGCCCACCGAAATCGGTGTGCCGGGCGCTGCGCCGATAGCCTCCAGCGCGCCGATTGATCTGCAGTAATAAACCCGAGCAAACCCTGTGAGAGGAGGCTTGCTCCCGATAGCGGCCGGTCGTTACCTGATGTGCTGACGGTTAACCCGTTATGGGGAACAAGTCGAGACGCCGCAACGTTCCTCTCGCATTCAGGCAATAAAAAAGCCGACCCATAAATGGATCGGCTTGATAACAACCCCGAGGGGTTATTACTTGCGGCTAGCTTTTTCAAGCATGCGCAGAGCGCGCTCGTTAGCTTCGTCAGCAGTCTGTTGTGCTTTTTGAGCAGCAGCCAGAGCTTCATCAGCTTTACGGTAGGCTTCGTCTGCACGGGCCTGGGAGCGAGCTGCTGCGTCTTCAGTTGCAGTCAGACGAGCTTCGGTTTCTTTGGAGACGCTGCTGCAACCGGTAGCCAGAACTGCGGCCAGAGCCAGAGCAGAGAATTTCAGAACGTTGTTCATCGTGTTCCCCTTCAAGGACTTTCTATTAAATGGCTACTTTCTCAGAGTGAGCTAATAGCCGGCGTACATACTACCCATTACTTGTAGTAAGTAAACTGACGTAGCGCAAGAAGCAAAAAAAATTCTCGCGGCGAATCTGTTTTGGCTAACCTTTTGGGGATTTGTATAAAAAGCGTCCAATTTTTTTCGATCGGGCGCAAATGAGACCCAGGCTGAAAGGGCCGGCCCGCATGTGCCAAGCCTTGCAGATAGATGAAAATTTATATATTCATCTCGACACTTGCGTTGCGTTGACTGTGGCCTTGCCGGGCATCTTTTACGCATGTAGAGGTGACTTTAAGAGCGCCTGTTCGTCTCAAGGTTCAACAGCCGGCAATGTTCAGGCTTTCGATCCGCGACGGGTCGAGGTCTTTTCTATATCCACCCGTGGCAGGGGATGACGAGTGCGCCTTGAGCAATCGCAGGATTGGTGCCTACTATTCCCTACGTGCAGGTGTGAGCGCTCAAGGTTTTCTCGTTGTCGAAACCGGCACGGGGTGGCGTAGATGTTCCTTCGCCGGAAAAACATCGGTAAGGTAGGGGTCAGAAACCAAGACCCGCAAGGAGTAGTGATGAGCGAGGCGTTGTCCATCCACCATGACCAGGCTGGTCATCAGTTCGAGACCAATGTGGACGGTCATCGTGCCTATCTGACCTATATGGACCTTGGGAAGCAGACCCTGGATATCTATCGGACCTTTGTGCCTAACGCACTGCGGGGCCGTGGCATTGCGGCGGCGCTGACCGAAGCGGCCTTGAAGTTTGCCGAAGAGGCTGGCTACACGGTGATTCCGTCCTGCTCCTATGTCGAGCGCTACATGGAGCGCCACCAGCGCCATGCCGCGAAGCTGTAAGGCATAAAACAGCCGTGTAAAAAAACGCCGGGCTCAGCCCGGCGTTTTTGTGGTGCGCTGTTGCGCTCCGATTCAAGTGCGTTTGCGTTTGGGCAATACGTCCTTGAGCTTGGCGTGCATGCTGCGCAGGGTGTTCTCGGTAGCGGACCAATCGATGCAGGCATCGGTGATCGACACGCCGTACTGCAAGTCGGCCAGATCTTTTGGAATGGCCTGGCAACCCCAGTTCAGGTGGCTTTCGACCATCAGGCCGATGATCGACTGGTTACCTTCCAGAATCTGGTTGGCGACGTTTTCCATCACCAGCGGTTGCAGGGCCGGGTCCTTGTTGGAGTTGGCGTGGCTGCAATCGACCATGATGTTCGGCTTGATTTTGGCCTTGTTCAGCGCCTGTTCGCACAGGGCAACGCTGACCGAGTCATAGTTGGGCTTGCCGTTGCCGCCGCGCAGCACCACGTGACCATAGGCATTACCTTTGGTGGTGACGATGGAGACGCCGCCTTCCTGGTTGATTCCCAGGAAACGGTGAGGGCTGGACACCGATTGCAGCGCGTTGATCGCAACCGTCAGGCCGCCGTCGGTGCCGTTCTTGAAGCCCACGGCCGAAGACAGGCCGGATGCCATTTCACGGTGGGTCTGGGATTCGGTGGTGCGTGCGCCGATGGCCGACCAACTGATCAGGTCCTGCAGGTACTGCGGGGAGATCGGGTCCAGCGCTTCGGTGGCGGTGGGCAGGCCCATTTCGGCCAGGTCCAGCAGCAGCTTGCGGCCGATGTGCAAGCCGTCCTGGATCTTGAACGAGTCGTCCAGGTACGGGTCGTTGATCAAACCTTTCCAGCCCACGGTGGTACGCGGCTTCTCGAAATAGACGCGCATGACCAGGTACAAGGTGTCGGACACTTCAGCCGCCAGCACCTTGAGGCGCTCAGCGTATTCGTGGGCGGCCTTGAGGTCGTGGATCGAGCAGGGGCCGATCACTACAAAGAGGCGGTGGTCGGTGCCGTCGAGAATATCACGGATGACTTCGCGGCCCTTGGTGACGGTCTGCAATGCAGCCTCGCTCAAAGGTATTTCGCGCTTGAGCTGATCGGGCGTGATCAGTGTCTCGTTGGATTCGACGTTTAGGTCATTGATCGGTAAATCAGCCATCGTGTTACTCGTCAGGGTCACGGGTGCCGGCCGCCAGCCATCCCCGTGCGGCGGAGCACAGCATGATTTGGATGCAGGGGGGAGGAACCTTAGCGCGTAACACGGGCCCGCGACAATGGGCAAAGCCCGCTTTAATCCCGCGCTGGCTGCACAAACGCCTCATGGGAGAACTCACCGGCATGGCGCGCCACCCACTCGCGGGCCAGGGCTTCGAGTTGCGCAGGGGTGGGGTCGACCTCTTCGTGCTGGCGGCAGTAGCGCTCTATCCTGCATGCTTGCTCACCCATGCGCGCCCCGAACAGGGCATGCTCATCGGTAAACGAAACCGCGACGCGATAGCCGTCTTCCACCTTGCGACACCATGCCACGTAGCCCGGATAACGTGCGTTGGCACCCAGCGAGGGAATGTGCAGATCAACAGCGGTGCCCTGGCGCCAGGCACGCGGGCAATTGCAGGCGATGCCGCCCAGGCCGATAGTGTGCAGGCGTTGGCGGGGAATGGCGGGGGAAGGACGTTGGATCAACAGCGCGGCGACATCATCAGGGTGAGGTAAAAAACGACCCATGTACACGGACTCCGAGCACCGTCCAGTCGACGGCGGTGGCAGCAGTATAGTGAAGGAACTGGAATTGACCGATCTGGATATTGACCAGCAATTGCTGGGATTGCCAGGGATTTCGCTGGTGGTGTTCGCAAGCGAAGGGTGTTCCAGTTGCCGTTGGGCACGCCAGCAATTGCCGGGTTGGCGTTTGCCGGTGGACCGTGTGTGCTGGGTGGATGCCGGGCACAACGGTGGCGCGGTCGAACGCTACCAAATCTTTCATTTGCCCGCGTTGTTCGTGGTGTGCGAGGGTCAGTTCCTCGGGCAATTACAGACACGTCTTACATTTTCTGACCTGACCAGCGCGGTGAATCACGCGCTGACCCGCACTCCTGAGGACTTGCCATGACCGTTCCATCGCCACGTATTGGGATTATCGGCACCGGCGCCATTGGTGGTTTCTACGGTGTGATGCTGGCACGTGCCGGGTTCGACGTGCACTTCCTGTTGCGCAGCGAGTATGCGGCGGTCAGCCAGCATGGTCTGCGTGTCAACAGCAACGTGCATGGCCAGTTGCACTTGCAGCCGGTACAGGCGTATGCGAGCGCTGCCGATATGCCGCCCTGCGACTGGCTGCTGGTGGGCACCAAGTCCACGGGGAACGTGGAGCTGGCGCCGACACTTGCCCAGGTCGCCGCGCCGGATGCCAAGGTGGTGTTGCTGCAGAACGGCCTGGACGTTGAAGACAGCCTGCGGGAGCACCTGCCGACGTCACTGCATCTGCTGGGCGGGCTGTGCTATATCGGTGTGCACCGATCGAGCCCCGGTGTTGTCGAGCATCAGGCGCTGGGTCGAGTCAACCTGGGCTACCACAGCGGTTCGGCGGCCAACGACGAACACCTTCAAACATCCATCGTCGAGGCCGGTGCCGCGTTGTTTCACCAGGCCGGCATCGAGTCCCAGGCCATGGCCAATGTGCATCAGGCGCGCTGGCACAAGCTGGTGTGGAACGTGCCCTTCAATGGCCTCTCTGTCTTGCTGGGCAGCGGCACCACAGCGTTGATGGCGGACGAATCCAGCCGCGAACTGATCCAGGCGCTGATGGCCGAAGTGGTGCAGGGCGCCCGCGCCTGCGGCCATGACATTCCCGCCAGTTACGCTGGGCAGATGTTCACCATGACCGAATCCATGGACGACTACCTGCCGAGCATGTACCACGACCACGTGCAAAAACGCCCGTTGGAGCTGGCGGCGATCTACGCGCGTCCGCTGGCCGCTGCCAAGGCCGCCGGTTGCGAGTTGCCGCGGATGCGGGCGCTGTACCAGGCCTTGAGCTTTATTGATCGGCACAACCGCTGAGTCGGGGGACACATCATGGCAAAGGGATTGGGCGACAAACTGGTACTGGCGATTTCATCGCGAGCGCTGTTCGACCTCAGCGACAGCCACAAGGTCTATCTGGCCCAAGGGGTTGAGGCTTATCGCAAATACCAGATCGAACACGAGGAAGAAATCCTTGAGCCTGGGGACGCCTTTCCGTTGGCCAAAAAGCTGCTGAGCCTTAACGCCAGCCTGGGCCGGGCGCGTGTCGAGGTGGTGTTGGTGTCACGCAATAGCGCAGACACGGGCCTGCGTGTGTTCAACTCGATTCAGCATTACGGCCTGGATATTTCCCGCGCCGCTTTCGTAGGCGGGCGTAGTCCTTATCCTTATTTAGCCGCATTCGGTTGCCACCTGTTTCTGTCGACCCATGCTGAGGATGTGCGCAGTGCCCTCGATGCCGGCTTTGCCGCCGCGACGATATTGTCGGGCGGTGCGCGCCGGGCCTGCAGCGAGGAACTGCGGATTGCCTTCGACGGCGACGCGGTACTGTTC
Organism: Pseudomonas lactucae; assembly: GCF_036688725.1. Lineage (NCBI taxonomy): Bacteria > Pseudomonadati > Pseudomonadota > Gammaproteobacteria > Pseudomonadales > Pseudomonadaceae > Pseudomonas > Pseudomonas lactucae. The sequence goes on from NZ_JAQQPT010000020.1 coordinate 21,464, forward strand.
TCCGATGAGTCGGAACGCGTGTACCAGGCCGGTGGCCTGGAGGCGTTCCAGGCGAGCGAACGCGAATCGGCGCGTCAGCCATTGCACGGCGGGCCGTTCAAAGGCTTCCTGGCGGCGCTCAATTTGTTGCAGCGCGAGTTTCCTGATGAGGCCTGTCCGATCCGTACAGCGCTGGTCACGGCGCGGTCGGCGCCGTCCCATGAACGGGTGATTCGCACCTTGCGCGAGTGGGATATCCGCCTGGATGAATCGTTGTTTCTCGGGGGGTTGGAAAAATCCGCGTTCCTTGAAGCTTTTGCCGCCGATGTGTTTTTCGACGACCAGGCCGGTCATTGCGAGAAGGCCAGGGAAGTGGTGGCCACCGGACATGTCCCCCACGGCATCAGTAACGAGGTGCGGATTCAGGCCGAGCCTTAAGGGCGCTGCTAAGCTCATTCAATCTCCTCCAGCCTGGCAGTCCAGGAGGTTTTATGATTCGCTCGATGCTGTATGCCACGGACCTCGGTCCGTACGCGCCTTATGTGATGCAGCATGCATTGGCGCTGGCGCGAACGTTCAAGGCGGATCTGTATGTCATTCATGTGGTCGAGCCCATCGGGCTGTTCGCCGAATCGGTGTTGCAGAGCTACCTTGATGAGAAAGCCCTGAGTGAGTGGCAAGCCCAGGGGGTGACGGCGGTGATGGCTACCATCGAACAGCGTGTGCTGGACAGTTTTCGCGAGGAGTTGGGCGATGGGGAGCAGGATCTGCAGTTGATCCGGTCGGTCAGGGTGATTCAGGGGGACCCGTGCGAGGTGATCCTCGACCAGTTGCGCAAGCTGTCCGTCGATCTGTTGATCGTAGGCAGTCACAGCCACGCAACCGCGGCCGCTACGCCGCTGGGACGCACCGCTGCACGGGTGCTGCAGCTGTCCAGTGTGCCGGTTTACCTGGTGCCGTCGCTACAACGTCGACGCAGTGATGACGTGTGAATGGCAGAAAGGATAAAAAGTTCTAGATTTATCCGTCTGACCTTTAATATAGTTATATACCGTCGCTGATACCCGTGGCGTCTATCTGCTTTGAGGGATACATATGAAGCTCCAACAACTGCGCTACATCTGGGAGGTGGCGCACCACGATCTCAACGTTTCCGCTACCGCTCAAAGCCTGTACACCTCGCAACCCGGTATCAGCAAGCAGATCCGCCTGCTCGAAGACGAGCTGGGTGTCGAAGTGTTCGCCCGCAGCGGCAAGCACCTGACCCGCGTGACCCCGGCCGGTGAGCGCATCATCACCACCGCCGGCGAGATCCTGCGTAAGGTCGAAAGCATCAAGCAGATCGCCCAGGAGTTCTCCAACGAGAAAAAGGGCACCCTGTCGATCGCAACCACGCACACCCAGGCGCGTTACGCATTGCCCCCGGTGATCCGTGACTTCATCAAGCAATACCCGGATGTGGCCCTGCACATGCACCAGGGTTCGCCGATGCAGATTGCCGAAATGGCGGCTGACGGCACCGTCGATTTCGCCATCGCCACCGAAGCCCTCGAGCTGTTCGGCGACCTGGTGATGATGCCGTGCTACCGCTGGAACCGTTGCGTGGTGGTGCCTCAGGGTCACCCGTTAGCCAAGCTGCCGAAGCTGACCCTGGAAGCCCTGGCTGAATACCCGATCGTCACCTATGTGTTCGGTTTTACCGGCCGTTCCAAGCTCGACGAAGCCTTCAGTCATCGCGGCCTCACGCCGAAAGTGGTGTTTACCGCCGCCGACGCCGACGTGATCAAGACCTATGTGCGCCTGGGCCTGGGCGTGGGGATCGTCGCCAAGATGGCGGTCGATACTCAGCTCGACAAAGACCTGGTGGTGCTCGATGCCAGCGAGCTGTTCGAGTCCAGCGTGACCAAGATCGGCTTCCGTCGTGGCACATTCCTGCGTGGCTTCATGTGCGATTTCATCGAGAAGTTCGCGCCGCACCTGACCCGCGAAGTCATGGCCAAGGCGATCCAGTGCCACAACAAGCAGGAACTGGAAGAGTTGTTTGACGGCGTTGAACTGCCGATCCACTGAGTGGCTCAGCGGGCCTCGGTGACCGTGAAGTGTTGCCGGGCGCCCGCCACCTGAATCTCTACCTCATCATCGATGCACTTGCCCAGCAGGCTCTTGCCCAAGGGTGAGCGCGGGGTGATGACCGTCACCGGTTGCCCGACCACGTCCACCTTCAAACCCGCCGCGTCCGGTGCCAGGAACAGCCACTGCTGGCGACCGTTTTCGTCTTCCAGGCCCATGAGCGTGCCGATTTCTATCCCGCGCCGCTCATCGTAGGCGCGCAGTTGCAGGTTCTGACACAGCGCCAACGCCTGCTTGATCTCCTCGACCCGCTTGGCCTGGCCGGCCGCCAGGTAGGAAGCCTCCAGCCCCAGAGTGTCGTATTTGTTTTCGGCGATGTTCTCTTCGTGGGTCGCGGTTTCGTAAGCGGTCTGCGCGGCGCGCTGGGCGATGCAGAGGTCGGCGGTGAGCTTTTCCAGAATCAACTGGTGAACGGCGTGTTTATTCATGGCTGTGCTTGATCATTCGCAGAATTGCAGGACATTTGCCCGGCTCTTTTCATTCGGCGCGTTCTGGTCCTGTTGCAGCCAGAACTGGCATTTTGGGTTGGACAAGTTACGTGCGTTGTTGCGCGCCTGGTCGAGGGTTTGCTGCTGTTCCTGTTTTTGCAGATTCTGTTGGTATTGCTCGAACATGCGGTTGGGCGGCTCCGGCGCCGGTGACGTCGCGGCCGGCTTGCCTAGCTGTTGCACGGCTTGCGCCACGGGGGCCAGGCTCTGCGGGAACAGGTAGCGCGAGGCCAGCCAGGCGGTCAACGCAATGGCAATAAACCCCAGCCACAAGCCAAAAGCCACAGCGGCACTGAGCTTGAACAGCGACAACGGACGTTCGGACATGATGGCCTCCTGGCAGGCATTGACGGTGTGGCGACGATTGTCGCACAGCCAGAGGGCAGAATAATCGCGATCAAGCCTTCTGCATCCGCGCATTTATGCGGACAATCGAGCCTTTGAGTGTTGGAGCCCGGAATGAAAGCCCGCTGGGATATTTTTTGCAGCGTCGTCGACAACTACGGCGACATCGGCGTGACCTGGCGCCTGGCCCGTCAGTTGGTGGCGGAGCAAGGATGCGAGGTGCGTTTGTGGGTCGATGATCTGCGTGCCTTCGAACGCATGTGCCCCGAGATTGATGTGCAGGTGACGCAGCAGTGGCAGGCGGGCGTCGACGTGCGTCATTGGCCCGCCGAGTGGGCCGGTGCGCCGCCTGCGGATGTGGTGATTGCAGCGTTTGCCTGCCAGTTGCCGCCTGGCTATATGGACACCATGGCCGAACGCGAGCGTGCGCCGCTGTGGATGAACCTGGATTACCTCAGTGCCGAAGACTGGGTAGTGGGCTGTCATCGGCTGCCATCGGTAAAGTACAAGGGCGTGCAGAAGTACTTCTTTTTCCCTGGTTTTCGTCCTGGGACGGGCGGCCTGTTGCGTGAAGCGGGATTACTGGAGCAGCGTCAGGCTTTTCAACAGGATGCGGTTGCGCAGCGGCAATTCCTGCAAAGCCTCGGGGTATTTCGGGCAGATGGTGCGCGATTATTCTCCCTGTTTGCCTACGAAAACGCCGGGCTCGCCAGTTGGCTGGATGTATTAGCGACGGACGGGCGTGCCACTCATCTGTTGGTGCCGGAAGGGCGCATCCTCGGTGACGTTCAGCGTTGGCTCGGTGCAGAGGGGCTGACAGCGGGGGATGTGCACCGACGTGACGCCCTGACCGTGCAGGTGCTGCCATTCGTGCGTCAGGAGCAGTACGACCATCTGCTGTGGTGTTGCGACTTCAATGCCGTGCGCGGTGAGGACTCGTTCGTGCGTGCCCAATGGGCCGGGCGGCCATTGTTGTGGCATATCTATCGCCAGGACGAAGACATCCATCTGGACAAGCTCGACGCTTTTCTGGCGCTGTACACCGCGGCTTTGTCGCCGGCGGCCAAGGCTGCGCTGGTAGCGCTCTGGCAAGCCTGGAACACCGAGGATGATATGGCGCAGCCATGGAAAATGCTGCTGGAGCACTGGCCGGAAGTGAGTCTGCACGCCCAAACCTGGTGTCTGGAACAGGGCTTGCAGGCCGATCTTGCGACGGCGCTGGTACAGTTTTATGAAAGTTGGATATGATACGCCACCTTGAATTTTGTAAATCCCATCCAAATTTCGGATATATGCAATGAAAACTGGTAAAGAACTGAAACCCGGTACAGTGATCCGTCTTGAAAACGACCCTTGGCTGGTTCAGAAAGCTGAGTTCACCAAGTCTGGTCGTAACAGCGCAATCATGAAGACCAAGCTGAAGAACCTGCTGACCGGTTACAAGACCGAGATCGTCTACAGCGCCGACGACAAACTGGACGATGTGATCCTCGACCGCAAAGAAGCGACCCTGTCCTTCATCAGCGGCGACACTTACACGTTCATGGACACCACTGACTACACCATGTACGAACTGAACGCTGAAGACATCGAAGCCGTTCTGCCGTTCATCGAAGAAGGCATGGAAGATGTCTGCGAAGCTATTTTCTTCGAAGAGCGCCTGGTTTCCGTAGAACTGCCGACCACTATCGTGCGTAAGGTTGCCTACACCGAAGGTTCCGCTCGCGGTGACACTTCGGGCAAAGTGATGAAGCCAGCCAAGCTGAGCAACGGTACCGAGCTGCAAGTGGCCGATTTCATCGAAATCGACGACCTGATCGAGATCGACACCCGCGAAGGCGGTTCGTACAAAGGTCGCGCCAAGAAGTAATTCTGGCCCTGCCGTACGAAGCAAAAAACCCGACCATGAGTCGGGTTTTTTTATGAGCGCAGGTTTTACTTCAGGTGTTGCTTGAGCTCATCCGACGCTTGCAGCATTGCCGAACGCACCGCCGGCACCTGGCTGACCACGTTGAGCAAACCGTAGTCGTGGATCATGCCGTTGTAGCGCACCGCGGTCACTGGCACACCGGCGGCATCCAGCTGGCGGGCATAGGCTTCACCCTCATCACGCAGCACGTCGGCACCGGCGGTCTGCACCAGCGCGGGCGGCAGGCCCTTGAGTTGTTCAGTGGTGGCCCGCAGCGGCGAGGCGTAGATCTCGGCGCGTTGCTTGGCATCGGTGGTGTAGTTGTCCCAGAACCACTTCATCATGTTCCTGGTGAGGAAGTGCCCTTCGGCGTATTGGTTGTAGGACCCCGTGTCGAAGTTGGCGTCGGTCACCGGCCACAACAGCAGTTGGAACTTGATTGCCGGTGTGCCTTTGTCCTTGGCCATCAAACTGACCACGGCCGCCATGTTGCCGCCGACGCTGTTGCCCGCGACCGCCAGGCGCTTGCCATCAACGTTGATCTCTTTGCCATGCTCGGCCACCCATTTGGTTGCGCCGTAGGCCTGGTTGATCGCCACCGGGTAGTGCGCTTCAGGGGACGGTGTGTAATTGACGAACACCGCCACCGCCCCTGAACCCGCCACCAGATCTCGTACCAGACGCTCATGCGTAGGGTAATCCCCAAGCACCCAGCCGCCGCCGTGGAAGAACATGAACACTGGCAATGTGCCCTTGACCCCGGCCGGACGCACGATCGTCAGGTCCAGCGGCTTGCCATCGACCTGGATGGTCTTCTGGCTCACATCGGCCTTGGGCAGCGTCAGCTTCACACCGGCCTGGGCGCCAGTCAGCACCGCACGGGCGTCTGTAGGCGTCAACTGCTCAATCGGCTTGCCCGTGCCAGCGTTCAGCGCATCCAGGAACGCCTGGGTGTTGTGTTCAACATCGCCGCTGGCGGCGAAGGCATGAGTGACGGACAGGGCGAGCAGGGTACCGGTGAGCGCTTTGGCAAAGGTGTTCATGATCTTCTCCTGGGCTGGCAGAGTTGGTTAGACGGCTACGTGCAGGCGCACATCGACGTTGCCACGGGTGGCGTTGGAGTACGGGCACACTTGGTGAGCGGCGTCGACCAGGCTTTGCGCCTCATCCTGGGCCAGGCCTGGCAGGCTGATGTGCAGGTCGATATCCAGGCCGAAACCGCCGGGGATCTGGCCGATGCCAACGTGGGCAGTGATCGAGGCGTCGTCCGGGATTTTGCGTTTGGTCTGGCTGGCGACGAATTTCAGTGCGCCGATGAAGCAGGCCGAGTAACCGGCGGCGAACAATTGTTCCGGGTTGGTGGCCTGGCCGCCGGCGCCGCCCAGTTCTTTCGGCGTGGAAAGTTTGACGTCGAGGATGTTATCGCTGGAAACAGCACGACCATCACGGCCGCCGGTGGCGGTGGCTACTGCGGTATAGAGCGTTTGCATAGGGTTTTCCTTTTGGGTTGTTTGCGCTAAATGTTTGCGCGCTAAGTAGTTGGTGAGATGAATGTATAGCGCTAATGTTTAGCGCGCAAGATAAATTTATAAATATTTTTTCTGAACACCCTAAACCAATGTGAGAGGGGGCTTGCTCCCGATAGCAGTGGATCAGCGACAGATATGCTCACTGACTCACCGCTATCGGGAGCAAGCCCCTCCTACATGTTTGAGCGCTTTATTGCTTGTTAGAGCGTGCTTTGCAGGTTGTTGCGCAGGGTAATCAACTCAGCTTGCAGCCTGCGCAGTTGGTCCAGCTCCAGCCCGCTGGCGCCGAGGATGCAGTGGGGAATGTTCATGGCCTTGTCCTGCAGGGCGCGGCCGGCGTCGGTCAATTCCACCACGACCACGCGTTCGTCTTCACGGCTGCGGGTGCGGCTGAGCAGGCCTTCAACCTCTAAGCGTTTGAGCAAAGGGGTCAGGGAGCCCGGATCGGTCAGCAAGCGGCTGCTGATTTCGCCGACGGTCAAACCGTCCTCTTCCCACAGCACCATCATGGCCAGGTACTGCGGGTAGGTCAGGCCGAGGGCTTGCAGCAGGGGCTTGTAGACTTTGGTCATCAGCAGCGAGGTGGAGTGCAGGGCGAAGCACAGTTGGTTGTCCAGCATCAGGTTTTCGCAGGGATCAGGGTTCTTGCTCATGGCGGGGGCCTTTAAAAACGTGTCTGGCCTGGAATCTAGCGGGCAAATGTTTAATGCGCTAGATAATTCTGGCGAATGGTCAGACCAGGCCGCTTTGCAGGGCCAGGTCCCATGGCGGTACCGGGCTGAATCGGGATTTCAGGTATTCCAGCAGCAAGCGGCTGCGTGCATTGGGCTGCTGTTCCAGGCGCAGGGCATAGATGCCGGTGGTTTCCGGACTGGGCAGACCGTCTTCGCAAAACAGCGGCAGCAATTCGCCACGCACCAGGTACTCGCTGGCCAGCCAAGTGGGCAAGTGGGCGATACCCAGTCCGGCCAGCGCGCCGCAGAGCAGGGCTTCGGCATTGTTGGCGCTCATGCGGATGCGCTGCGGGCGGTATGTGGCGCGGCGTCCGTCCATTTCAAAACGCCAGGCGAACATCGGCGCCAGGCCATCCCAATCCAAGCCGTCATGGTCGCTCAATTCGCGCGGGTGGGTCGGTGTGCCTCGGCTTTTCAGGTAGGCCGGGCTGGCGCAGGCGATGCGCACGATGCTGGCCAGGGGCGTGGCGATCAGCCGGGTATCGACGATGTGCCCGGCACGCAGCACCAGGTCGACCTTACCCAGGTGCGCGCCCTGCATGTCCACAAAGCTGTCGATCAGGTGCAGGTGCACATCCAGCCCCGGGTACACATTCAAAAAGTCTGCAATCACCGGCGCCAGATGCCGCCGACCAAACGCCGCCGGCGCGTCCACGCGAATCAGACCCTCCGGTGCATGGCTCAGGGACACTGCTTCAGCGCGCGCCAGCTGCAACTCGCTGACAATCCGCCGCGCGCGCTCGGCAAACGCCAGGCCTGCCGGGGTCGGCAGCACCGCATGGGTACTGCGCTGGAACAGGCGACTGCCCACCGAACTTTCCAGGCTGTCGATACGCCGCGCCACCGCCGAAGGCGTCAACGGATGGCGGCGTGCGGCGGCGGAAAAACTGCCGGTTTCCAGTACATCGAGAAACAGGCTCAGCTGATCGGTCAGGAGATTAGGGTTCATGCAGGCGCGCTTATGCAAGATTGGCACAGCCATTGTGCGTTGCTGTGCCTTTGCGCGCCAGAGCCGACTGCGTAGCATGCAAGGCCATGGGTTCGTGGAGTAATGAGTGGTGTTGGATTTAGCGATGTACCTGGTATTGGGCGCGGCCTTGGGCACGGTGGGCGGGCTGTTTGGTATCGGCGGAGGGCTGATTGCCATCCCGGTGCTCGGTGTGCTGTTCGGCCTGGATCAGCAGATCGCCCAGGGCACGGCGCTGGTGATGGTGGTGCCGAACGTGATGCTGGCCCTGTGGCGCTACCACCAGCGCAACCGGATTGAACTGCGCCATGCATTGCCGCTGGGGCTGACGGGCTTCACCTTTGCCTGGCTCGGTTCGATCTGGGCGGTGGGCCTGGATGCCGGCGCGATGCGTATCGGCTTTATTGCCTTTCTGGTGGCGCTGTCGACCTACAACCTGGTGCGCATGTTCACGCGCAACGCACCGCCGACGGCACAGATGCGCTATTCCTGGCCTTGGCTGGGGGTGTTGGGCGCCGCGTCCGGCTCCATGGGCGGTTTGTTTGGCGTCGGCGGCGCGGTGGTCGCGACGCCCGTGCTGACCAGTATTTTCGGCACCACCCAAGTGGTCGCCCAAGGCTTGTCCCTGGCCCTGGCGCTGCCCAGTACCGGTGTGACGTTGGTGACCTACGCCTGGCACCACGAAGTCGACTGGATGATCGGCATCCCCCTGGCGGTCGGCGGCCTGCTCAGCATCAGCTGGGGCGTGAAAGTCGCCCATGCGCTGCCGGAGCGTCTGTTGCGCGGCCTTTTCTGCGGCTTCCTGGTGGTCTGCGCGGTGATGCTCACCTTCAAAGTTTGAAGCCTTCGAGAATGTACTCGGCCAGGCATTCGGTGATGGGCGAGGCCATCGCCGGGTTGCGTAGCAGGCGCAGGTTCATCGAAGGCAAGGGCGGAAAACCTTCGTTGCTGCCGAGTATCCGCAAGTCTTCGGTCACCAGGCTTTCCATGCTGGCCATGACCGCAAGCCCGGCGCCGACCACGCTCTGAATCGCCGCGCAATTGGAGCTGTGATAGGCCAGGCGGTAGTCGAGCCCGGCCGCCTCCAATGCCGTTTGCGTCCACTGGGTACCGAAGCAATCGGTCCCCGAAACAGCTAAAGGCACGACCTGGTGCTCATCCACGCAGAAACTCTGCGCCGCTGCCCATACCAAGCGCTCAGTGCGCAACAGTTCTCCAATGTCATCGCCGGGCTGGCGGCTGATCACGGTCAAGGCCAAATCCCGGCGTTGCATTAAAACTTGCGACGACTCGCAGTGCATCTCGATCTGGATCAGCGGATAAGCCTTGGAAAACCGTTTGAGAATCCCAGGAAGAAAGCGCATCACGTAGTCATCCGGCGTGCCGATGCGTACCAGCCCGACCATATGCGGCTCTCGGAGGGTGTTGAACACTTCGCTGTGCAGTTTCAGGATGCGCCGCGCATACCCGAGCAACACCTGGCCTTCGGGCGTCAGCCGCACCTGCCGGCCGTCGCGCTCGAACAACTTGCGCTGCAGCACGTCTTCTTCCAGACGCTTCATCTGCATGCTCACCGCCGATTGCGTGCGGTTGACCTGTTCGCCGGCGCGGGTAAAACCGCCCTGATCGGCGATGGCGACGAAGGTGCGCAGCACTTCGGTGTCGATACTCGGGTAGCTGGACAATTGATCAATCCCTGAGATGTATTGCATAAGAAACATTCGTTGGATTGATCATAGAGCCAGGCACACACTTTCGTCATCCCCAAGGGAGGGCGCGAAGATGAAAGGTCAAAAAGGTTTTGTACTGATGGCGAAACGGCCACTTGCCGGGCTGTTCCACACGCTCATGCGCTGGCAGACGTTGCACCGCGAGCGCCAGACGCTGGCGAGTATGAACGACGACGCGCTCAAGGACATCGGCCTGAGCCGGGCCGATGTAGAGCAGGAAAATCATCGGCATTTCTGGGAAGACCCGCTGCGAAAATAGTCCGGGATGCAGTAGGGTAGGACGCGAGCACTCAAGGAGATGTCCATGCCCGCCGAACTGTCCTTTTCCCTCAAGCAGGCTCGACGCATGGCGCTGGCGGCCCAGGGTTTTTCCGGGCGCCAGACGCCTGCACAGATCAAGGCCGCGCACCTCAACCGTTTGATCGGGCGTTTGGGTGTGTTGCAGATCGACTCGGTCAACGCGGTGGTGCGATCCCATTACCTGCCGCTGTTTTCGCGACTGGGCAATTATTCCCCATTGATGCTTGAGCAGGCGGCCTGGAGCCAGGGGCGGCGGCGTACCTTGTTTGAATACTGGGGCCATGAGGCTTCTCTGCTGCCGATGGCGTTGTATCCGTTGATGCGTTGGCGCATGCAGCGGGCGCAGCAGGGCCAGGGCATCTATGCGCAGATGGCGCGTTTTGGGCGGGAGCAGCAAGCCACCATTCAACGTGTTTTAGCGATCGTCGAGCGGCAGGGCGCGCTGGGCGCAGGCAGTTTGTCGACACGCGAAGAGCGCGCCGGGCCCTGGTGGGATTGGAGTGAGGAGAAGCACGCGCTGGAATGGTTGTTCGCTGCTGGCCTGGTCACCGTCGCGGGGCGACGCGGGTTCGAACGGCTTTACGATTTACCCGAACGTGTCATTCCTGGCGATATCCTTCAACACGTCCCTCTGACGGAAGCCGAGGCCCAGCGCGGCCTGCTGCTGCACAGCGCGACTGCCCTGGGCGTGGGCACCGAAAAAGACCTGCGCGACTATTTCCGCCTGGACCCCTCCGACAGCCGCAGCCGTTTGGCCGAATTGGTCGAAGACGGTCACTTGCTGGCGTGTCGGGTGCAAGGCTGGAAGCAGCTGGCTTACTGCCTGCCCGAGCCGAAGGTGCCCCGCAAGGTGCCGGCCAGTGCCTTGTTGTCGCCATTCGATTCGTTGATTTGGGAGCGCAGCCGCACCGAGCGGTTGTTTGATTTCCGTTATCGGCTGGAGATCTACACCCCGCAACACAAACGGGTGTACGGCTACTACGTGCTACCGTTTTTGCATAACGAGCGCATTGCCGCACGGATCGACCTGCGTGCCGAGCGCGCCAACGGACGCCTGGCGGTGCATGCGGTACACGAAGAAGAACCGGGGTTGGATGAGGAAGGCATATTGGCGCTTGCGCTGAACTTGCGGCAAATGGCCGCCTGGCTGGGGCTGGAGCAGGTCCAGCTCAATTGCCAAAGCCCGAGTGCCGCCCGGTTAAGGGTGGCGATGATCAATATCGGGCTTTAGGGCCTCATCGCGGGCAAGCCCAGCGCCCACATTTGTAATGCGCTTCCTTGTGGGAGGGGGCTTGCCTGCGATGAGTCAGTTCAGTCGGCAAGTCTCTCAGCGCTTGACCTGCTTCAAGGTCTCGGCAATCAGAAACGCCAGCTCCAGGGACTGATCGGCATTCATCCGAGGGTCGCAATGGGTGTGGTAGCGGTCCGATAAACCGTCTTCGGTGATGGGCCGCGCGCCGCCGATGCATTCGGTTACGTTCTGCCCGGTCATCTCGATATGGATCCCGCCGGCATAGGTGCCTTCGGCCTGGTGCACCTGGAAGAAGTCCTTCACTTCCCCCAGGATCTGCGCGAAGTCGCGTGTCTTGTAACCGCTGCTGGCCTTGATGGTGTTGCCGTGCATGGGGTCCGAACTCCACAGCACCTGTTTGCCTTCGCGTTGCACGGCGCGGATCAGCTCCGGTAAATGATCGCCGACCTTGCCTGCGCCCATTCGCGCGATCAGGTTCAGACGGCCTGGGTCGTTGTCCGGGTTGAGGATATCGATCAAACGGATCAGGTCATCCGGGTTCATGCTCGGGCCGACCTTTACGCCAATCGGGTTGTTCACTCCGCGCAGGAACTCCACGTGAGCGCCGTCCAGCTGACGGGTACGGTCGCCGATCCACAGCATATGGGCCGAGCAGTCGTAGTAATCGTTGGTCAGGCTGTCGCGGCGCACGAAGGCTTCTTCGTAGTTGAGCAGCAGCGCTTCGTGGGCGGTGAAGAAGCTGGTTTCGCGCAGTTGCGGCGAGCTGTCCATGCCGCAGGCACGCATGAATGCCAGGGTTTCATCGATGCGGTTGGCCAACTGGCTGTATTTTTCAGCCAGGGCAGAGTTGGCGATAAAGTCCAGGTTCCACTTGTGCACCTGATGTAAATCGGCAAAACCGCCCTGGGCAAAGGCGCGCAGCAAGTTGAGCGTGGCGGTGGACTGATGGTAGGACTGCAGCAGGCGGTCCGGGTCCGGCACGCGGCTTTTTTCGTCAAAGCCGATGCCGTTGACGATATCGCCACGGTAGGCAGGCAGGGTGATGCCATCGATGGTCTCGTCGTTGGCCGAGCGCGGCTTGGCGAACTGGCCGGCCATGCGCCCGACTTTCACCACTGGGCACCCGGCGGCGAAGGTCATGACAATCGCCATCTGCAGCAGCACTTTGAAGGTGTCGCGGATCTTTGCCGCGGAGAACTCGGCAAAGCTCTCGGCGCAGTCGCCGCCCTGCAACAGGAAGGCGCGACCCTGGGTGACCTCGGCAAACTGACGGCGCAACTCGCGGGCTTCCCCGGCAAACACCAGCGGCGGATAGCTGGCCAGGCTCTGTTCCACCTGCAGCAGGTGTGCAGCGTCCGGGTACTGGGGTTGTTGCTGGATTGGCAGGGCGCGCCAGCTGTCGGGGCTCCAGGGTTGGCTCATCATGAACTCGTTTGGCTGATTGACGGTCGGGCGCCAATGTTATCAGCAATTAGTGCGTGACCTGTTGCCGCCGGTTGGCCGACAATTGCGCTTTTGCATGCAGCAGCCCCGTTAGGAGTAGTGATGACAGAGGAGCGTGTCGAGCGCCTGCTGGCCGAGGTCCATGATGATTTCGGCATGATCCGCGTGCTCGAAGTGGCCGATTACCGATTTCTCGAATTTGGCGACGCCATTGAGCAAAGCTGTGTGTTCACCGCCGATCCGAGCTGGCTGGAGTACGACTACACCCGTGCGATGCTGATCGGTGCGTTGTGCCACGATCAGCCGGAGAGCGCATTGTTCCTCGGTTTGGGCGCCGGCACGCTGACCCAGGCCTGCCTGAAGTTCCTGGCGTTGGAAGACGTCGAGGCCATCGAGCTGCGCCCCGAGGTGCCGCGCCTGGCCATTGAGTTCATGGGGTTGGATGACGATCCGCGGCTGTACATCCGCATCGGCGACGCTCTGGAGTTGTTGGAGACCGCTGAACCGGCCGACCTGATTTTTGTCGACCTGTATACCGATGTCGGCCCCGGCGTCGGGCACCTGGCCTGGACTTTCCTGGAAAACTGCCAGAAAAAACTCAACCCCGGCGGCTGGCTGGTGATCAACCAGTGGGCCACCGACGATGGCAAACCCTTGGGTGCTGCGTTGCTGCGTGGGTTGTACCACCGGCATTACTGGGAGCTGCCGGTGAAGGAGGGCAATGTGATTCTGCTGGTGCCTTCGGAGCTGGATCAGGAGTTGGACCGTGCCGCGCTCACGGCCCGCGCCGAGGCGCTGGCGCCGCGTTTGGGGTATTCGTTGCAGGCGTTGATCAAGGCGATTCGGCCGGCGACTTAGTCGTCTGTCCTGGCGTCATCGGAGGCTTGCCCCCGATGACGGCCGTACAGCCAACTCAAATCCCCTTGAACACCCCCGGCCGCTTTTCAATCATCGCCCGCACCCCTTCCTTGGCATCTTCGCTGTTAAACAATTTATCCACCATCGGCGGCAACGCTGCCGCCGCTACCGTCTCGCCTTCCATGCGCGCCAAACGCGACGACATCAACGTAGCCTGCACGCCCAGTGGGGCCTGGCGCGCAATACGGCTCGCCAGTTCGATGGCGCGCGGCAGCAGGTCCTCGCTGGCCATCACTTCCTGCACCAACCCCAGGCGCAGGGCTTCATGGGCGTCGAACTCATCGCCGGTGAGCAGCCAGCGCATCGCATTGCCCCAACCGGCGATCTGATGAAAGCGCAATGTTGCGCCGCCAAAGGGAAAGATCCCACGCTGCACTTCCATTTGCGCAAAGCGCGTATTGCTCGCGCAGAGGTTGATATCCGCCGCCAGCATCAACTCGATACCGAGGGTCAAGCAGTAACCCTGGGCGGCGACGATCACCGGTTTGCTCACGCGGGGGCCGGCGAATACGCCCCACGGATCGCAGCCGCCCAGCGGGGGTTGCCAGCCGCCGGCCATCACGGCGCTGACATTGGCCAGGTCCAGGCCGGCGGTGAAGTGGTCGCCGTGGGCAAATACCACGGCGACCCGCGCCTGGTCATTTCGATCAAATTCGCCATAGGCCAGGCTCAGCTCGTTGAGCAGACCCAGGTCAAAAGCGTTGCGCTTGGCCACCCGGTCCAGGCCCAACAGCAGGACATGACCCTGGAGTTCACGGCTGACACGGCTGCTGCTGGCTTGATTCATCGGGAGTGCCCTCGGGCGCAGGGAAGGGTTTCGGACCAAAGGTCTTCAGGGTTGGGTGAACCGTTTAAGCGTTATGACCAACAGGGCCGGGCCTCTGAAAAATAGACCCTGGCGGGATTATCTGCAAAGACTCTGACGCAGCACGGTTTATCGGCGCTTTCGGATAAAAAAAGCTCCCTTTTTCAGCTATTTCCGGTATAGTGCGCGCCGGCCTTTAACCGGGCCGCGTTTAGGTAGCGCAATTCCCCGAAGTCAGCTTCGGCTGCACGTCCGCACAGCGGACTCTTCCTTGACGAATCTTTTTCATTCATTCGTTTTCGCAAATCCCCGCCGACAAAGCAGCCAGGGCGACTCTTGAGTCTCAACACGGCATGCGCAGCTTTGGAGCATGGGTCTTTGCGGATGCACTTAGAGGCAGACCCATGACCCAGGAAACCGGCGGCTTCGCCGCTTTTAATCTTAACCCGAACATTCTTGCTGCCGTCATCGCGACCGGCTACGAAGAACCTTCGGCGATTCAGCAGCAATCGATCCCGATCATCATGGCCGGCCAGGACATGATTGGCCAGGCGCAGACCGGTACCGGTAAAACCGCCGCGTTCGCCCTGCCTATCCTGCACTGCATCGATCCTGCCAAGCGCGAGCCGCAAGCCCTGATCCTGGCGCCAACCCGTGAGTTGGCGCTGCAAGTAGCAACCGCTTTTGAAACCTACGCCAAGCAAATGCCAGGCGTAACCGTTGTGGCCGTTTACGGCGGCGCGCCTATGGGCCCACAACTGAAAGCCATCCGTAACGGCGCACAGATCGTTGTCGCCACCCCGGGCCGTCTGTGCGACCACCTGCGTCGTGACGAAAAAGTCCTGTCGACCGTGAATCACCTGGTGCTCGACGAAGCTGACGAAATGCTCAAGCTGGGCTTTATGGATGACCTGGAAGTCATCTTCAAGGCACTGCCACCGACCCGTCAGACCGTACTGTTCTCGGCGACCCTGCCACAGTCGATCCGTGCCATTGCCGAACGCCACCTGCGCGATCCGCAACACGTGAAGATCCAGACCAAGACCCAGACCGTTACCGCGATCGAACAGGCTCACCTGTTGGTTCACGCTGACCAGAAGACCTCGGCTGTATTGAGCCTGCTGGAAGTCGAAGACTTCGATGCCCTGATCATGTTCGTGCGCACCAAGCAAGCGACCCTGGACCTGGCCAGTGCCCTGGAAGCCAAAGGCTACAAAGCCGCTGCGCTGAACGGTGACATTGCCCAGAACCAACGTGAGCGCGTAATCGACTCGCTCAAGGATGGCCGTCTGGACATCGTTGTGGCGACCGACGTTGCCGCCCGTGGTCTCGACGTTCCACGTATCACCCACGTGTTCAACGTCGACATGCCTTACGATCCGGAATCCTACGTTCACCGTATCGGCCGTACCGGCCGTGCCGGTCGCGAAGGTCGTGCACTGCTGCTGGTGACTCCGCGCGAGCGCCGCATGCTGCAAGTGATCGAGCGTGTAACCGGTCAGAAAGTGGCCGAAGTCCGCCTGCCGGATGCCCAGGCCGTTCTCGATGCCCGCATCAAGAAACTGACCAACAGCCTGGCACCACTGGTGGCTGACGCTGAATCGACCCACGGCGACCTGCTGGACCGCCTGACCGCCGATATCGGTTGCACCCCGCGTGCCCTGGCTGCAGCCCTGCTGCGCAAGGCCACCAACGGTCAAGCCCTGACCCTGGCAGCCATCGAGAAAGAACGTCCACTGGTACCGAACAACGCGCCACGCGGTGATCGTCCAGAGCGTTCCGGCGACCGTCCAGACCGTGGTGATCGTGAGCGTCGTGCTCCGGTTCCATTGGCTGAAGGCCGTGCTCGTTGCCGTACCGCGCTGGGCGCGCGTGATGGCATTGCCGCCAAGAACCTGCTGGGCGCTATCCTCAACGAGGGTGGCCTGGCCCGTGAAGCCATCGGTCGCATCCAGGTGCGTGACAGCTTCTCCCTGGTGGAACTGCCGGAAGATGGTCTGGAAAAACTGCTGACCAAGCTCAAAGACACACGCGTTGCCGGTAAGCAGTTGAAGCTGCGTCGCTACCGCGAAGATTGATCCGCCCTTGGGTTGATTGATCGCACATAAAAAATCCCCGACTGGTTCGGGGATTTTTTTTGCGTGAAAGTTCTGTACCAGCGTCCGCCCAGCCGTCGATCGGTGTCAGCCAAAGCGATAGATGTCCATGCCCAGGGCGCCCAACGTGAAGCCTTGATGCGCCACGCTGAAATCACCGCCTGCGCCGCGCGCAAAGTACAGCGGCAACAGATGCTCATCGCTGGGATGGTTGCGTACCGCATTCGGCGCCCGGCGACGATAATCATGCAGCGCGGTTTCATCATCGGCCGCCAGCTTATCCACTACCCAATCGCGAAAATCTCGTGCCCAGGGCTGGATGCTCTCAGGCCCGGCATGCCAGTCCAGCTCCCCCAGGTTATGGGTGATGCTGCCCGAGCCGACCAGTAGCACGCCTTGCTCGCGCAGGCTGGCCAGTGCGTGCCCGACTCGGGTTTGCAGGGCAGGGCCCAGGCGGCTCGGCAGGGACACTTGTACCACCGGAATATCCGCCGCAGGGTACATCAGCGACAGCGGCACCCAAGTACCATGATCGAAGGGGCGGGTGCCATCGGTGCGGGCATTCAGGCCATCGGCGTGCAGCAAATCGACAATTTCGCCCGCCAGTTGCGGGTCGCCTGGCGCCGGATATTGCACAGCGAACAGCTCCCGGGGGAAGCCGCCGAAGTCGTGCCAGGTCTCGGGCGCGGCGCTGGCGCTGACCAACAGTTCCTGGCTTTCCCAATGGGCCGACACCACCACAATCGCCCGTGGCCGGGGCAGTTCTGCAGCCAAACGCCGCAGCGCCGGACCGCTGTCGCCTGGCTGCAGGGCGAGCATGGGCGAACCGTGTGAGATAAACAGGCTGGGGAGCATAAAGGGGTCCTGAGGGTTAATATGAGGCCATCTTCAATCAGATCATTGATCTAAATCTAATATAAGTTTTAGTGCTGTTTGATCGAATTTACGGAGGCGATTCCATGGAGCCCAAGTTTTGGCAGGAGCGCTGGGCGCGCAATCAGATCGGCTTTCACTTGCCCGAGGTCAATCCTTACCTGCAAAAGCATTGGCCCGGACTGGCCGTGGAGGAGGGCGCCAAGGTGCTGGTGCCGCTGTGTGGCAAAAGCCTGGACCTGATGTGGCTCGCCAGCCAGTGCCATCGCGTGCTGGGTGTGGAATTGTCGGAACAGGCGGTGGAAACCTTCTTTGACGAGCAGAACCTGACGCCGCGAATCACCCGGCGGGGTGAGTTCAAGGTGTATCAGGCTGATGCCATCGAGGTGTGGTGCGCTGACTTCTTTGCCCTGGACGCGCAGGCGCTGACTGCACTGCACTCTACGACCGTGCTGCGCTGATCGCCTTGCCGCCGCTGATGCGGGCGCAGTATGCCGAGCATTTGAACGTCGTGCTGCGGCCCGGTTGTCAGGGCCTGTTGATCGCCCTGGACTACGACCAGACGCAAAAGGCCGGCCCACCCTTTGCCGTCACCGATGAAGAGGTGCATATGCTGCTTGGCGAGCATTGGTCATTGGAGGTGTTGGAGCAGCAGGACATCCTTGGTGAGAGCTGGAAGTTCTTGCAGGATGGTGTTACGCGCCTTGAAGAGCGCGCTTACCGGCTCGTCAGGTGCTGAAAGGCGCGTTGTTCATACCGGTGCGATGACGGTATCGGCACCCACAAAAAAGGGGCGATCCTATCGCCCCTTGTCGAGTCGCCTGTCTATCAGCCGCGACGACGCAATGCTTCGATGCGTTCTTCCAGTGGCGGGTGGCTCATGAACATGCGCGCCAGGCCCTGCTTGATTCCGCCGTTGATGCCGAAGGCAGTCAGACTGTCCGGCATGTGCACCGGCATGCCCTGTTCGGAGCGCAAGCGTTGCAGCGCGCCGATCATTGCGCCGGTGCCCGCCAGCCGCGCACCGGCTTCGTCTGCGCGAAACTCGCGTTTGCGCGAGAACCACATCACGATCGCGCTGGCCAGGAAACCCAGCACCACTTCGGCAAAAATGGTTGCCACGAAGTAGGCGATGCCGCGACCTTCTTCATTTTTGAAGATCACTTTGTCGACGAAGTTGCCGATGATCCGCGCAAAAAACATTACGAAGGTGTTCACCACGCCCTGCACCAGCGCGAGGGTGACCATGTCGCCGTTGGCGACGTGGCCGATCTCGTGGGCCAGCACGGCTTTTACTTCGTCGGGCGAAAAACGCTCCAGTAGCCCCTGGCTCACGGCCACCAGGGCGTCGTTCTTGTTCCAACCCGTGGCGAAGGCGTTGGCCTCATAAGCAGGGAAAATCCCCACTTCGGGCATTTTGATGCCTGCTTCTTGAGACAACTGCTCCACGGTCTGCATCAGCCATTGTTCGTGGCGTGTGCGTGGTTGCGTGATGATCTGGGTGCTGGTGCTCATCTTCGCCATCCACTTGGAGATGAACAGCGAGAACAGCGAGCCGGCAAAACCAAAGACCGCACAGAAAATCAGCAGCTGATTGAGGTTCAGATCAACCCCGTTGGCCGCCATGAACCCATTGAAGCCAAAAAGGCTCAGGGTGACGCTGGCAATCAGTACAACCGCCAGGTTAGTGGCCAAGAACAGCAGGATGCGCATCATGGTTGTAGAGTTCTCCTCATGCTTAATATGTCGCTTACTGCGGGGTATATAAGGTGCGGCATGGGGTGATTCAACCGGGCGACTATTTCAAACTGTGTCCTACAGCTGAAATGTAGCACTTTGAAGGGATTTTCCTACCTCCAATCCCCTGCCCGGTCAGCCATCGAGTGCGTCGCCCCCCCGTGAACACTAGGGGAGGGCGGCTGGCACGGGGCTATCGTCGCGTTTCAGGCCGCGCACTCCAGAGAAGTGTTGCCAGATAATCGCCGTACGACCCAGAAGGCCGGTACGACGTCATTTCGGTTACTGGCGATAGGACTTGAGGAAGTTGCCGATGCGACCAATGGCCATGTCCAGGTCATCCACTCGCGGCAAGGTCACTACGCGGAAGTGGTCCGGCCATGGCCAATTAAACGCGGTGCCCTGGACCACCAGCAGCTTTTCCGACAAGAGCAGGTCGAGCACGAACTTCTCGTCGTTGAGGATCGGGCAGACTTTGGGGTCGATCCGTGGGAAGGCATACAGCGCGCCCATGGGTTTTACGCAGCTCACGCCCGGGATCGCATTGAGCAGTTCCCAGGTGCGGTTGCGTTGTTCCAGCAGTCGGCCTTGGGGCAGGATCAGGTCGTTGATGCTCTGGTAGCCACCGAGTGCGGTCTGGATCGCGTGCTGGCTCGGCACGTTGGCGCACAGGCGCATGTTGGCCAGCATGTCGATGCCTTCGATGTAGCTCTGGGCATTGTGCTTGGGGCCGGAGATGGCGATCCAGCCGGAGCGGAACCCTGCCACGCGGTAGGACTTGGACAGACCGTTGAAGGTCAGGCACAACAGGTCCGGCGCCAGGGAGGCGGTGCACACGTGTACGGCGTCGTCGTAGAGGATCTTGTCGTAGATCTCGTCGGAGAACACCACCAGGTTGTGCTGGCGGGCCAGTTCGATCATGCCCAGCAGCACTTCTTTAGAGTAAACGGCGCCGGTAGGGTTGTTCGGGTTGATGATTACCAGCGCCTTGGTGTTCGGGGTGATCTTGGCCTTGATGTCGGCCAGGTCCGGGAACCAGTCGGCGCCTTCGTCGCACAGGTAGTGCACGGGGTGGCCGCCGGCCAGGGTCACGGCAGCAGTCCACAGCGGGTAGTCCGGCGCCGGTACCAGCACTTCATCGCCGTTGTTGAGCAGCGCCTGCATGGACATCACGATCAGCTCGGAAACGCCATTGCCCAGGTAGATGTCTTCGATGCCGACACCTTCCACCTGCTTTTGCTGGTAGTACTGCATCACTGCCTTGCGCGCACTGAACAGGCCTTTGGAGTCGCTGTAGCCCTGGGCGGTCGGCAGGTTGCGGATCACATCCTGGAGGATTTCGTCCGGCGCTTCGAAACCAAAGGGCGCCGGGTTGCCAATGTTCAGCTTGAGGATGCGGTGGCCTTCCTCTTCCAGACGTTTGGCGTGCTTGAGCACCGGGCCACGAATGTCATAGCAGACGTTGGCGAGCTTGTTCGATTTGCTGACCTGCATGGCGATGTGATCCTGAAAATGAACGATCCAGACGGCATGGACACTACCGTACTGTGAAACCTGCGAGGCCCGCACCCATAAATACGTTTGAATGCCGATAGCGCGGGTGCCAGACTGGCGTTTTGACGAGGCGCAATCATACGTGCCGCCTGATCCATGGAAAAGACACAGATCAGGCTTTTTCAGTTGTCGAGGTGTACCGATGGAAAAGTTGCAGAAGACCTTTGAAGAATGGAAAGCCATGCTCGATCCGGAGCAGTACAACGTGTGCCGTCTCAAGGGTACCGAGCGACCTTTCAGCGGCAAGTACAATGCCACCAAGACCGACGGCGTTTACCACTGCATCTGCTGCAATGAACCGTTGTTCGATTCCAAGGCCAAGTTTGATTCGGGCTGCGGCTGGCCGAGCTTCTTTGAGCCGATCGCCGACAGCGCGATGGTCGAGATCCGTGATGTCAGCCACGGCATGATCCGCACCGAAGTCACCTGCGCCAAATGCGACGCGCACCTGGGCCACGTGTTCCCGGACGGCCCGCCGCCGACAGGGTTGCGATACTGCATCAACTCGGTGTGCCTGGACCTGGTGCCGCGCTAGGCCTCACTTGATGCAAGGTGGGAGGGGGCAAGCCGAATTGTCGCACCGCCCTCTCATCGATAGAACCGGGCTTATCGGCTACCATCATTGCGATCAATTGAATTGCACGCAACTGAATCGCTCGCTATGGTTTGCCTCTTTTCTACGTCGAGGCACTGCCATGAGCAACAACCTGCTGAGCATCCCATGCACCACCATCAAGGGTGAGCAAAAGACCTTGGCCGATTTCGCCGGCAAGGCCGTGCTGGTGGTCAATACCGCCAGCAAATGCGGTTTTACCCCGCAGTACAAGGGCCTTGAGCAGCTCTGGCAGCAGTACAAGGATCAGGGCCTGGTGGTGCTGGGCTTTCCCTGCAACCAGTTCGGCAAACAGGAGCCGGGTGACGAAGGTGCGATTTCCGAATTTTGCGAGCTGAATTTCGGCGTGAGCTTTCCGCTGTTCAAGAAGATCGACGTCAATGGCAGCGACGCCCACCCGTTGTTTGTGCAACTTAAGAAATCGGCGCCGGGGCTGCTGGGCTCCAAAGGCATCAAGTGGAATTTCACCAAGTTCCTCATTGGTCGCGACGGCCAGGTCGTCAAGCGCTTTGGCCCGACCACCAAGCCGCAGGACTTGACCCAAGAGATCGAAGCCCTGCTCAAATGACCTCTTTACCGACCCTTTCCCTGGCCCTGGACAACCAGCTGTGTTTCAAGCTGTACGCCGCCTCGCGGGCGGTGACCCGCGCCTATAAACCGATGCTCGACCAGTTGGGCCTGACCTACCCGCAATACCTGGTGATGCTGGTGCTATGGGAATGGCGCGACACAGGCGCGCAACAGCCCACGGTCAAGGCACTTGGCGAACGCCTGATGCTCGACTCGGGCACCCTGACGCCGTTGCTCAAGCGCCTGGAACAGCTTGGCTGGGTGACGCGCCGGCGCAGCGCCAGGGATGAGCGGGAAGTGCATCTGGGCCTGAGCGACAGCGGTGTAGAACTGCGCGACCAGACCCATGCCCTCAAGACCCGTCTGTTGTGCGACAGCGGCATCGACCTCAACAGCGCCGACGCCTTGCGCGAGGGCCTGGATCAACTGATGGTGCAAATCACAGCGGTGTCGTCGTCGGCACCCACAGGTCCAACAGCGCGTTGAGTTCTTCACGCCGGAAGGGCTTGGCCAGGTAGTCATTCATGCCGGCGGCCCGACAACGTTCGCGTTCTTCGGCCATGGCGTTGGCGGTCAAGGCGACAATCGGCAGATCCGGCCAGCGCCCGCTGCGACGGATCTGCCGGCTGGCTTCGTAGCCATCCATCACCGGCATGTTGCAGTCCATCAGCACCATATCGAAGGGCTGTTCTTCCAAAAGCTTGAGCGCTTCACCGCCGTGGGCGGCCACAATCACTTCGCAGCCCAGCTTGCCGAGCATGCCCTTGGCCACCAGTTGGTTCACCGGGTTGTCCTCCACCAGCAGGATGCGCGCACGGCGCGCAAGAGGCGCGGCGTCCAGTTGCACCGGGTCGAGGACTGGCTGGGTGTCGCTGCGCAGGTTGCGCTGCAGGATCTGGTACAACGCATTGCGGCTCAATGGCCGGGCCTGTTGCTGCAAGGGCGCGAGGGCCGCCACCTCTTCGCTCGGCATGAAGTTGCCGTAGGCAGTCACTACCAGAATCGGCGCGGTGATGCCCGGCCGCAGGCGGAACAGGCATTCCGGGCAGTCGGTGATCAACAGGTCGGGATGCTGTGCGCTCAAGTCGTCATCGATGCTGTAGCAACGCGGTTTGAGTCCCCAATAGGGCAACAGGGTGGTCAGCAATTCGGCCAGGCCGCTGCTTTGCCCGGTAATCACAATGACATCGCCTGCCAATGGCGCCTGCGGTGATGCCGGCAGGTGCGCCGGCAACGGCAGTTGCGCACAGAACTGGCTGCCGAATCCCACCTCCGAACTGATGCTCAAGCGCCCCTTCATCGCTTCGCACAAGTTATACGTCAGCGCCAGGCCCAGCCCCGTGCCGCCAAACTGGCGGGTGATACCGGCGCCGGCCTGGGTGAACGGCTGGAAGATCTTCATCTGCGCGTCCTGCGCAATGCCGATGCCGGTATCGCAGACTTCAATGCTCACCGTGTCATCAATGCTGCTCAGGCGCACGTCCACCCGTCCGAAACGGGTGAACTTCAAGGCATTGGACAGCAAGTTGCTGACGATCTGCCGCACCCGGGTCGGGTCGCCCAATACCTGGGCGGGAAACTGCGGGTCGATCAGGCAGGTCAGTTCCACGCTGGGGGCCGCGTTTTGCGAGAGCAGGTTGGCGGTGTCTTCCACCAACGAGCCCAGATCGAACGGGATGCGCTCGAGCTCCAGCTGACCGGCGTCGAACTTGGACAAGTCGAGGATATCGTTGAGCAACTCCACCAAGACCTTGCCGGAGTCATGGGCGATGGACAACTGCTGGCGCTGTTCGGCGTTCAGCGGGCTATCGAGTGACAGGGCGATCATGCCCAGCAGGCCATTGAGCGGGGTGCGGATTTCGTGGCTCATATTGGCCAGAAACGCCGCCCGTGCCTGGGCCATCCCCAAGGCGTTTATTTTCGCGGCCTCCAGCTCATCGTTGGACTGGCTCAGGCGCTGGTTGCTGGCCTTGAGCTCAAGGGTGCGCGCGGAGACGATGTCTTCCAGTTGGCCCAGGTACTCGGTGAGACGGTCCTCGGCATGACGGCGTTGCTGGATCTCGGTCTCCATGGTTTCGAATTGCTGGTTGGCCACGTTCACCAGCACGCCGATTTCATCGTTTTCGTGGCCCGGTGGGCAGTCCAGTCGCGTGTTTTTACGCGTACTCAGTTCGCCAATGAGCCGCACCAGCGGCTGGGTCAGCATCACGTAATACAGTCCGAGCAGAATGCCGGTCAGCAGCAGGCTGCGCACGAACCCGTTGAGCAGGGTGATCTCGGCGCGACGCAGGAAACGGCTGCCGAAGGCGTAGGTGTCGACGTCCAGGCGCAGCACGCCGAGGGACTCGTCGGGCATGTGGCTGAGGAACAGGCGGTCTTCGAATTGGCGGTTGGCACCGAAGAGGAAGTCGCTGAGCGGCCGATAGGTGCTTTCCTTGCGCGGGTGGCCTACGTCGGCGAGTACCACGCCGTTGTTGTCGATCAACTGCGCGCGAATGACGGCGGGGGAGCGCAGCAGGCCCAGGGTCAGTTCCTGGGCCAGTTCAGCGTCGATGTTGTAGGCGATGCGTGACGCCGGGTTATGGCTGATTTCGATCAGTGAGCGAATTTCACGGTTGATGGATGCGTCTTCGCTGGCATAATCAATGCCGATCTGGATCAGGCTGAGCAAGGTTCCCAAGACGAAACCGACCAGCACAGTCAATCGGGCTTGTTTATAAGACAAGCGGTGGGCGAACTTGATATCCATCGAGTGTTGAACCACTTCACGTTTCCCTTCGCCCGGCAAGCATAGCTGAACATCCACACGCTCTGGCCTGCCCGGCATAATTCTGTTTTTACGCAGCCTGATGTGATCTGCCGCAGGGTTGCCAATACGCCATCTTTTGCAAGAACTTGCCAGAGGAATAAGTGTGGATTCTCGATTGAATGCCTTTCTTGAGCGAGCCGACGCCGTGCTCGCCCGTCTGGAACCCTTGTTGCCCATGCCACGCCAGGCCATCGACTGGAACCAGTGCCTGGCCGCCCGTTGGCAGCGTGAGGGCCGCAGCGGTTTCCTGATGCCGCTGGACGTGAGCCTGGACATGCGCCTGTCCGACCTGATCGGCGTGGACACGCAACGTGAAACCCTGGCGCGCAACACTCACCAATTCCTCGATGGCCTGCCCGCCAACCATGCGTTGCTATGGGGCTCGCGCGGCACCGGCAAATCGTCCATGGTACGTGCCTTGCTGGCCCAGCATTGCCAGGCCGGTTTGCGCCTGATCGAAATCGAGCGTGACCACCTTGCCGACCTGCCGCGTGTGGTCGAGCAACTGGTCAAGCTGCCGCAGCGTTTTATTCTGTTCTGTGATGATCTTTCGTTCGACGCCGGCGAAGGCGACTACCGCGTGCTCAAGAGTGTGCTTGACGGCTCCCTGGAACAGGCCCCGGAAAACGTGCTGCTGTATGCCACGTCCAACCGCCGCCACTTGGTGCCGGAAAACCAGAGCGACAATGAGAACTGGAAACGCGTGGACGGCGAATTGCACCCCAGCGAAGCGGTGGAAGACAAGATCGCCCTGTCCGACCGCTTCGGCTTGTGGCTGTCGTTCTACCCATTTACCCAGGAACATTTCCTGGCGGTGGTGGAGCACTGGATCGGCGAGTTGGCGGGCAAGGCCGGCTTGCCATGGCAGCGCGACGAAGCCCTCGACATTCTCGCCGTGCGCTGGGCGACCGGCCGCGGCAACCGCAACGGCCGTTGTGCTTATCAATTCGCCCGTTACTGGGTGGGCCTTAAATTGCTGGAGCGTCAACCATGATCGATCTGCAACACGCCGGCACCGGCCTGGACGGCTATGCCATGCTCTGCGCACAACTGGAATCGTTGCTGGCCGATGAACGGGATTTCATCGCCAACAGTGCGCAGTTTTCGGCATTCCTGTTCAACCAGCTGGATGACTTGAACTGGGCCGGCTTCTACCTCAATCGCAATGAAGAACTGGTGCTTGGTCCGTTCCAAGGCCAGATTGCCTGTGTGCGTATCCCTTTTGGCCGCGGCGTATGTGGTGCGGCCGCGGCGTCGCGACAAACCCAGCGCGTTGATGACGTGCACGCGTTCCCCGGCCACATCGCCTGTGACAGTGCGTCCAACAGCGAACTGGTGGTGCCGCTGGTCAAGAACGGCCAATTGATTGGCGTTCTTGACCTCGACAGCCCTTCACTGGCGCGTTTTACCCAGCAGGACCAGGTGGGCATCGAACAACTGGCGTCGATTTTCCTGCGCTTGACCGACTGCTGAGGCACGAGGGGCGGTCGCCGCCCCTTATTCGCCGTCCAGCCCACGCAGTTGTACCTGCAGCTCCCTTTCCAGTTCCAGCATCAGCTTTTCCAGGGATTTCACGGCCGCTTCGATCAGCGCTGGCTCATCGCCGCGTGCGCACGCCTGCTCGAGGGTTTCGCATTGCGAGGCCAATGCACGGGCCTGGACGATACGGGCTGCGCCCTTGATCTTGTGGGCCTGCTCGATAATGTCCTGGAGCGAAGCCTGCGCCGCCAGCAAGGCGAGCAGGTCCTGGCGATCCTGGCGACTGCTGCTCAACAGCTCTTCGAGCAGGCGCCGGCTCATCTGTGGGTCGCCGCCTGTGAGCGTGTCGAAGTTGCCGAGATCGAACGACTCGCCGACCGGTTGAGGACTGATCTGTGCCAGTTGCCGCTCCAGCGCGGTGAGGCTGATGGGTTTGAACAGGCAGTCGTTCATGCCGGCCTGGGCGCAGCGCTGTTTCTCTTCGGGTTGGGCATTGGCGGTAAATCCCAGGACCACGCAGGGCGTCAGTTGCTCGCGCTGCTCGTATTCGCGGATCGAGCGACTGAGCTCGTAACCGTTCATGATGGGCATGTTGCAGTCGGCGATGACCAGGTCGAAGTGTTGCTGGCGCCAGGCCTGGAAACCGGTGGCGCCGTTTTGAGCGGCGGTGAAGTGATGGCCGAGGTAGCCCAGCTGCTGGCACATCAACAGGCGGTTCGCCGGGTGATCGTCCACCACCAGCACATTGAGTACCGTCGCGGCCGCGGGCACCTCGGGGGTGAACTCATCCACCGCCAGCGCCGGCTGCAGACGAATCATCTTCAGGCTGACATGCACCTGGGTACCCACCATCGGCACGCTGCTCAGGCTGAGTTGCCCGCCCATCATGGCGCACAGGCTGCGGCAGATCACCAGCCCCAGGCCTGCGCCGCTCCTGGCCAGTTGCCCGGAGTTGTCGGCCTGGGCAAAGGGTTCGAACAGGCGCATCTGGTCTTCCCGGCTGATGCCGATGCCGGTGTCTTCCACCACCAGTTTCATCTCGATCTGTTGCGGCAGGTCGGTGGGCAGGACCTCTACCTTGATCTTTACCTGGCCGCGCTCGGTGAACTTGATCGCGTTGCTCACCAGGTTCGACAGCACCTGCTTGAAGCGCAGCGGGTCGATCAACACTTCGGTGTCGTCAAGGTCGGGCTTGAACTCCAACAGCAGGCTAAGGGTTTTCTGGCGTGCCAGGCCATCGAACACACGCACCACCGAGGCGATGACCTCTCGCAGGTTTACGCGTTCCGGTGCCAGGCTCAGGCGCCCGGACTCGATGCGCGCGATGTCGAGGATATCGCCGATCAGCTCCAGCAGGTCCTTGGCCGAGTTGTAGGCGACTTCAATGGCCGGACGATCGAGATGGCCCTGGTCGGCGCGTTTCAGGGTCAGCTCCAGCATGCCGATCACGGCGTTCATCGGTGTGCGGATTTCGTGGCTCATGGTGGCGAGGAAGGTACTCTTGGCACGATTGGCCTCGTCGGCGCGTTCCTTGGCCGCACGCAGCTCATCGAACAACTGGCGTCGCTCACTGATGTCGACCCAGCCACCGATGATGCCCTGTACCTCGCCAATGGAGTCGCGGTACGGCAGGATCCAGTGGTAGATCGTCAGTTTTTTTCCGCGGATATGCAGGGTACGGTCCAGGATCAACGGGTTGCCCTCTGCCACCACGCGCTGATAGTCGGCATGGTATTGCGCCGCTTCTGCCGCTAGGGCCGTGCTGATCTGCATCGCGCTTTTGCCAATGACGTCTTCGCGCTTGACGTCGAACACCTGCAGGTAGCTGTCGTTGCAGGTCTGCAGCAGGCCCTGGCGGTCACGTACGTAGATCGGGTGCGGGGTCTCATTGACCAGGGCCCGCATGAACTCGAACTGGTCGTTGAGGGCGCGTTCGGCCATTTTGCGTTGCTTGATCTGGCGGCGCATGTACGCATTCCAGGTCAGGGAAATCAGCAACAAGAGCCCGGTGCCGATGATGATGCGAGCGATCAGTTGGTGATAGTCGCGCCAATAACTGTCGCCGGCGGCGCTGTAGCCCCGCCAGCGGCTGTTGATCACCCCCAGTTCATCCGGGGCGATGCTGAGCAGGGCCTTGTCGAGAATCGAGCTGAGCTCGGTGGCGCGGCGTGAAGTGGCCAGCGCGAACGTGGCAGGCATCGTGCCGATGCTGAAGCTGATTTGAACCTTGTCCTGGAACATCGGTGAGGACAGGAAATAGTTGGCGATCACCAGGGTATTCACCGCGCCGTCCACGTGACCGTTGACCAGCAGTTCAGTCGACTTGAAGGTATCCCCCGTCTCTACCAGCTCGATCTTCGGAAAGCTGTCGCGCAGAAACTTTATCAGTGGGCTGCCTTGCGTCACCGCCAGGCGCTTGCCCGCCATTTCTTCCAGGCCGGTGGGTGCCTGGGCCTCCTTGCGCGTCAACATGACGTAGGAGTTCTCCAGGTAAGGACGACTGAAATCCAGTTGGGTTTCGCGTTCGGCGCTGGGGACGATACCGCCGATGATGTCGACTTTGCCGGCCTCGACCTGATCGATCATCGTGTTCACATCGCGCCCGCGCACGATCTTGAAGCGTAACCCGGTTCGCAGGCGAATCAATTCCAGCAGATCGGCCGTGATGCCACGAAAATTGCCGTTGGCGTCGAAGAATGTCAGCGGCGCATAGGCTTCGTTTACCACCACGCTGACTTCCGGGTGGTCTTTGAGCCAGCGTTCTTCGCGGGGCGTCAGTTGCAGTTTGTGGTCGGTCAGCAGGATATCGCTGCCGGCACTCCAGCGCTTGGCGATGGCTTCCCGTTCACTGGTGGGCACGCTCATCAGTACGGCGTCGACGATACTCAGCAGGATGGTCTGGTGCTGGGGCATGGCGAAACTGAAGCCATAGGCTTCATGTTTACCGAAGTTGGCCATGCGGATGTTTTTAAGGTAGCCCTTGTTGATCATGTAATGGGTGGAAATGGTGTCGCCGAGGAATACGTCAGCCTGGTCGAACGCCACCGCATTCAATGCGTTCTGATACGACGGATAGGCGCGAATGATTGCCTTGGGGTAAAGCTTTTCCACCTCGCCCATGGGCAGATAGTGATAGACCAGAGCCAGGCGCAGCCCCGCCAATCCATCACTCAGGCTGCGGGTTTCGCCTTCGCGGGTCACCAGCACCGGCTGGTCGGGGGCATAGGGCTCAGACAGGCTGAGGTTGGGGTTTGCCGCCTCGAAGCTGTTGGAGGAACCCAGCAGATCGATATCCCCCGCTTCAAGGGCGCGGATGGCAGCCTCTCTCGAGGAATAGCGCAACACTCTTACCGGCAGGGCCAGTGCCTTGTTCAGCAGCCCGGCATAATCGGCGGTGAAGCCTTCGTAGTCGCGTCCGCTGGAAGTGAGGTCAAAGGGTGGGTAGTCGGGGGACGCTGTGCCCAGGACCAGTTCGCGTTTGTTTTGCAGCCACAGGCGTTGCGTCCTGTTCAGATGGGGTTCCAGTTGTACCGAACCTGCGCGACTCAATAAGTTAAAGTGTTCCGGGCCCGTTTGATGATTTGCAGGCACGGCCGTACTGAAGCACAAGCCGGCACTCAATATAATCAGATAGTCCTTTATACATCTGGGCATCCGCTTTCTCACACTAGCGCGTTTCGTTTTGCCATCTCGATAAGTTCTACCAAGGACTTGGCTTGAAGTTTTTGCATGAGTCGTTTTTTATAAGTACTTACGGTTTTATTACTCAAGAACATGCCCTTGGCGATTTCCTTGTTGGTACGACCTTGAGCAAAAAGTTGCAATACCATTAGTTCGCGATCGTTGACGGCCTTGAACAGTTCAAGTTCCCTGCCGTCTGCGCCATGAGTGGTCAAGGCCTGGCTGGGAAAGTAGTTATAGCCTGACAGCACCGCGCGGATGGCGCTCAGCAGTTCGCTCAGGTCGCCTTCCTTGCACACGTAGCCATCGGCGCCCGAGCGCATGCAGCGAGTCGCGAACAAGGTGGGGGACTGGGCCGTCAGCACCAGCGTTTTCATGGTGGTATTCATGGCGTTGAAGCGGCAGAGCACTTCGAGCCCGTCGAGTTTGGGGATACTGATATCCAGGATGATCAGGTCCGGCAGGCTTTCGCGAACCATTTGTATGGCGTCGCAGCCATTATCCGTTTCTCCCACTACTTTGTAGCCTTCGTGCTCCAACAACATCCGGATGGCGAGCCTTATAACCGGGTGGTCGTCGATAATAAAAACGGTGTTCATAGTCACGTTCCATGCAGGTGTAAATAAAGCGGGCACATTAGCTCAGAAGCGGTGCCAGGAGCATGAAGCCAAGGCCGAGTAGATATAAAACAGGAGATTTCCTACAGCAAAAAAGGTAATGGCCTACCGGTTGCCAAGGCTTTGTGAGGTGGTTTGTCAGCGCTTGGCCGGCCGCGTGGCCAAATCAGGAAGCCAGGCATTTAATGGCGGTTAGTCGAGCACTTTTCGACGGGTCAATATGTTTAAAGTCCTACACTTGTAGTGTGAGTAAAGGTTGTATCAGTTGTGAAAGTTCATCGTTGTTCAGCGGTTTTGGCAAATAGCCAAGCAATGGCAGGCCGCGTGCCAGGGCCTGGGCATGCAACAGTGACAATTCCGCCACCGGCAGTCCGCTGAGCAGGATGGCGTTGCCGGCAAAACCGCCGTGGATGGCGATTTCGATCAATTCCAACCCGGGTAAGTCAGGCAGGCACTGGTCACACAACAGTACATCGAACGGGGCCTCGGCCTGCCTCATACAACGGATTGCCTGTTCGGAGTTCTCCGCCAGGGTCAATTGTTCGAAGCCGAAGCTCTTGAGCAGGCACTGGCTGGCCAGCAATTGAAAGGGATGATCCTCCACCAGCAGGATGCGAAGGGGATAACTGGGCATGGAAGGCACCCGGTGAGTCAAGCATCGATGGGGGGCATGTAGGAGTAGTTCGCCAAATTTGCCCGGAGCGTGCGCGATTATTCCTCGGATACTTGTGCGAATTCGATCAGGCCGCTCTGTTCCCGTTGTAGGCAGATTCCTTTCAGGGAGCAGGCGGCGCTTTCGGCAGGTTATTGCGGGCTGGACCGTCCTGTCATCTCTCGCGCCATTTCGGTGGCGTAGCTGTCGGTCATGCCGGCAATAAAGTCAATCATGCGCAGGAACGACTTGTGCAAAGGCCAGGCAGGGTCCGGTGCGTTGTTGCCGAGCAGATCGAGAATGCGTCGGTTCTTGAATGATGGCGTACGGCCGCCATGCTGCTCCAGGGCGGCGCCACAAAACGCGTTCAGGAGAATCTCCAGGGTGGTGTAGGCGCCGATTTCATGCAGCGTCTTGCGCTTGTCCTGGAAGATTTTCTTGCGCGCCATGTCCTTGGCATCCAGCACGCAGCGTTTGGCCGGGCCATGCATGTGCTCCACCAGATCGCCCGGCAGGGTGCCGGCCAGCAAGGCGTCCTGTTGTTCGACGAAGGCGTGTGCCGCGGCGTTGGTCAGGTGCTCGATGGCCTTGCCACGCAGAATCGCTAACTTGCGGCGACGCGAGTCCATTGGGCCCAGTTGTCGATAGGTCTGCGGCAGATCGTCGCCCACCAGGTCAAGCAGCAGGGATTCGACTTCGGCGTATTCCAGCAGGTCCATTTCCAGGCCGTCTTCCAGGTCGATGAGGGCGTAGCAAATGTCGTCGGCGGCCTCCATCAGGTACACCAGCGGATGACGGGCCCAGCGTTGTTCTTCAAGTTGCGGCAGGCCGAGCTTGTGGGCGATCTGTTCCAGAATCGGCAGTTCGCTCTGATAACAGCCGAACTTGTGCTTCTTGTAGCCCAGGGAGTCGGCGTGGCGAGCGGTCCAGGGGTATTTCAGGTAGGTGCCCAGGGTGGCGTACGTCAGGCGGGTGCCGCCGTCGAACTGGTGGTATTCCAGCTGGGTGAGTACGCGAAAGCCCTGCGCGTTGCCTTCGAAATTGAGAAAGTCATTGCGCTCGGCGGTACTCATGTCGTCCAGCCAGCCGCGCCCGGCCGCCTGCTGGAACCAGTGGCGGATCGCGTCCTCGCCGGAATGCCCGAATGGTGGGTTACCGATGTCATGGGCCAGGCACGCCGACTGCACCACCATGCCCAGGTCGCTCGGGTCGCACCAGTCGGGCAGGGCGCTGCGCAAGGTTTCACCGACGCGCATGCCGAGGGAGCGGCCCACGCAACTGACTTCCAGGGAATGGGTCAGACGGGTATGGATATGGTCGTTGCTCGACACCGGGTGCACTTGGGTCTTGCGTCCCAGGCGGCGGAACGCGCCGGAAAAAATGATGCGGTCATGGTCTTTGTGAAACGGGCTGCGCCCCAGTTCTTCCGGGCTGTGCAGCGGCTTTCCAAGACGTTCGCGGGTCAGCAGGGTGGGCCAATCCAAGGCGGGTACTCTCCGTACGGTGAATGACCCGCCCAGCTTCCCGGTTCGGCGCGGCCTGGGCAAGCGAAAATCTACAGGCCGACCGCGTCGATATCGATTAACAGTAAACGCTGACCGTTATCGAAGAATTGTCCGGCGGTGAGGCAGTACTGGTTCGTGGTGGCGTCGCGGTAGGTCGACGACAGGGTCAGGCGTCGCTCCTCCCAGCCTTCGGCCAGCAGGTGATAGAAATACGGGCGCCATGACCAGTTGTGGCCCAGGTAGCGACTGTCGGCCTGCCAGGCGTCCTGGCGCCATTCGAAGTTGGGCGTCAACTGTGTGCCATGCCGGTCGCACTGGTAAAAGCGCAGCAACCAGGGGAAGGCCGGCAGTTGCGGCAACTGCGCAAGCGGCGCCTGGTCCTGGGCCCAGGTTTGCAGGATGTTCATCAATTCGGCCAATTGCTGGCGCAACTGCATGGTGCGTCCGCGTTCCGTCAGTTTCTGCTGGACATACGCCGTGCGCAGCTGGGCAAAACGCGGCACGAAGGCGTCGGCGGCGAACCAGTCCAGCTGCGCCTGGGCAAACAGATAGCCCTGCACGTACCGCGAGCCGCATTCCAGGGCGAAGCTCAGTTGAGCCTCGGTTTCCACGCCTTCGGCGATGATCCAGCACCCGGTCTTTTCCGCCATCTGCGCCAGCGCCCGCACCACGTCGCTGCTGGGCCCGCCTCGCGCGGCCGCCTGGAACAGGCGCATATCCAGCTTGAGAATATCGGGCTGCAGCGCCAGCACCCGGTCGAGTTGGGAGTAGCCGGCGCCAAAGTCGTCGATGGCGATACGTGCGCCCGCCTCGCGATAGCGCGTCACTACGTCGGCCAGGCGTTGGATGTCTCCGCCCAGCTCGGTGATCTCGAACACGATGCGCGCAGGGTCGACGCCGTGCCGGTGAATC
Source organism: Pseudomonas lactucae (assembly GCF_036688725.1). NCBI lineage: Bacteria > Pseudomonadati > Pseudomonadota > Gammaproteobacteria > Pseudomonadales > Pseudomonadaceae > Pseudomonas > Pseudomonas lactucae. Next base: position 55,091 of record NZ_JAQQPT010000020.1, read on the forward strand.
TGTTTCAGGCTCGGCAGCGCCTGGCCCGGGCGCAGGCGGTTAATCCAGCGCGGCGAAATATTCAGGCTCAGGAACCAGTCTTCGGGGGCCTCATGCAGGCGGCTCAGTGCATTGTCGCGAATCTGCCGGTCCAGGCGGCGCAAGGCCACGCCCGGTGTGCGCGGGTCGTCGAACAGCGGGCCCACGGACTGCAAGCGGCCATCCGCCTGGCGCAGACGCCCCAGGGCCTCGACGCCGGCAATGCGCCCGGTGGCGGTATCGATGAACGGCTGGAAGCAGGCGAGCGGTTGCCCGTCGATCACGGGGCCTCCTTAAGCGAGGTGGCGAAAAAAAGGCCCGGCCCTCGTTGATGAGGGGCGGGCCGATTCTGTCTGCAAGAATGCAGCCAGCAGGGCTCAGCCTTTACGCGAAGCGCCGGCCATCGCCAATTTGATCAGCGGGATCAAACCGGCGCCCAACCGCACCAGGCGCGTCAGGCTGCTGAGGCTGCCGCTCTTGGCGCCCTTGCCGGTAAAGAAGCCCAACAGCGTTACCGCCGCCACGCCCCACAGCGGCGCGTGCTTGATGCCCAGGCTGTCCTGCCAGTTGTGGCGCATGTCGCGGACTTTGTGCAGGGGCGCCATCAGTTGTTGGGACTCGTGACGGATCTCCTGGCGGTGCATTTCCATGCGCAGGCGGATCAATGCCTTGCGCATTTCCCGGCGGGAGGTGGTGTGGGGGATTTCAGTCAGGCTCATGGCAGCAGGCGCTCCCGGTCATTGGCCAGCTCTTCGAGCGTGGCGTGGAAGGGCGTGGACTCATCGAACACCGCCGCTTTCAAGCGCACGCCGCAGAACGCGGCAGCAAGGGTGTAGAACACGCACAGGCAGATGATCCCGGTAAGGCGATAGCCGGTGTCCCATACCAGAATCATCACCAGCGTCGACAGCCCCACCAGCAACAGCAGGGCAAACACCAGCGCCAAGCCCGCAAACAACAGCAGGCTGACGGTGCGCGCCTTCTGTTCCTGCAATTCGATGCCAAACAGTTCGACGTGGCTGTGCAGCAAGCCTAGAACGGCTGCGCCCAGGCGTCGTGAGGTTGAACTTGTGCCCGTGGACGAGCCGCTTTCGCCGATAGACATAGTGTTAGCGCCTTGTAGCCAGCAGACCGATCAGAAAGCCCACGCCGGCGGCAATGCCCACTGCCTGCCAAGGGTTGGTCTGCACGTAATCTTCAGTGGCGGTGACCGCCGCCTGGCCGCGTTCGCGCAGGGAGTCTTCGGTCACTTGCAGGGTTTCACGGGCCTTGAGCAGGCTTTCGTGGATCTTGCTGCGCAATTCGTCAGCCTGATCGCCGGCCAGGATCGCGGTGTCGTCCAGCAACTTTTCGGTGTCACTGACCAGGGTTTTAAAATCCGCCATCAGTATTTCTTGGGCGGTCTGAGCTGTTTTTCTGGCCATGGTTATCTCCGTGATGGGCTGATCTGTACGTGTGGTTTCGAGTCACCGGCATCGGTGAAGGTTCAGTGCAATTGTCTGGTACAGCTTTTGCTTTGCCTTGGTGCGCGGGTCGCGAGGCCTGCGCTGAAGCTGGGCGGTAAGGCCTCAAGCCCTCAAAAACCTTACCTTAAATAACTGAAACTCGCGGAAAAACCCTGTCGGCGAAGGCCTTTGAGGTTGATCGCTGCGCTAAAGCGGTTCACGCCCTCTGCAGAGGGGCGGTGCCGTCGGTGCCAATTTAGTGCGCGCAACCCCAGGCTTGAACCGCTTTGGTGCTTTTTTGCCTTATACAGGCCTGCCAACCTCAATGGAAAATCTGCAAAGCGCGGTGGACACGCTGGTCCACAGCTCCAACACCCTGTTTATCCTGATCGGTGCGGTCATGGTACTGGCCATGCACGCAGGCTTCGCGTTTCTCGAAGTCGGCACGGTGCGCCAGAAAAACCAGGTCAACGCGCTGTCGAAGATCCTCAGCGACTTCGCCATCTCCACGTTGGCCTACTTCTTTATAGGCTATTGGATCTCCTATGGCGTGAGCTTCATGCAACCGGCGGCCGTGATCAGCGCCGACCACGGTTATGGCTTGGTGAAGTTCTTCTTCCTGCTGACGTTTGCCGCGGCGATCCCGGCGATTATTTCCGGGGGCATTGCCGAACGCGCAAAGTTCGCTCCGCAGTTGTGTGCCACTGCGTTGATCGTGGCGTTTATCTACCCCTTCTTTGAGGGCATGGTGTGGAACGGCAATTTCGGCTTGCAAGCCTGGTTGCTCGCCACCTTTGGCGCCAGTTTCCATGACTTCGCCGGCTCCGTGGTGGTGCACGCCATGGGCGGCTGGCTGGCGCTGGCGGCGGTATTGCTGCTGGGCCCGCGTAATGGACGCTACCGTGAAGGGCGCCTGGTGGCCTTCGCACCGTCGAGTATTCCGTTCCTGGCGCTGGGCTCGTGGATCCTCATCGTCGGCTGGTTCGGCTTTAACGTGATGAGTGCGCAGACCCTGAGCGGCGTCAGTGGCCTGGTGGCGGTCAACTCGCTGATGGCGATGGTCGGCGGCACCGTTGCTGCACTGGTGATCGGTCGCAATGACCCCGGCTTCCTGCACAACGGCCCGCTGGCCGGGCTGGTGGCGATCTGCGCCGGTTCCGATCTGATGCACCCGGTGGGCGCGCTGATCACTGGTGTTGTCGCGGGCGGGCTGTTTGTGTGGTGCTTTATCGCCGCTCAGGATCGCTGGAAGATCGACGACGTGCTCGGCGTGTGGCCGCTGCATGGTCTGTGTGGCGTATGGGGTGGCATCGCCTGCGGCATCTTTGGCCAGACGGCGCTGGGCGGGTTGGGCGGCGTGAGCCTGATCAGCCAGTTGATCGGCACCGGCCTCGGCGTGGCCGTGGCGTTTGGCGGCGGCCTGCTGGTGTACGGCGTGATCAAGCGCGCAAGCGGGCTGCGCCTGAGCCAGGAGCAGGAGTACTACGGTGCGGACCTGTCGATCCACAAGATCGGCGCGGTCAGTCAGGATTGATCGGCGCCTCGTCTTCGCTGTTGGGGTGCGCGTAAAAACCATGCAGCAAGCTGTAGCGGTCATGCCGCACTTCAGCGACCCGCGCCTGCACCTGCTGGTCCGGTAACCCCAGCAGGGTCAAGGCGTGGGAGGCAAGCATCAGGCTCGACTCCAACAGCTCGGGCACCACTTCGCTGGCTCCCGCCGCTTTCAGTTCGGCCAACTGGCTGTCATCGCGCGTGCGCACCAGAATCGGCACCTCGGGGTTGATCCGCCGCGCCTCCTTCAACACCAGCAGCGCGACGTCACTGTTGTCCACCGCAATCACCACCAACCGCGCACGCTCAAGGCCGACCGCGCTGAGCAAGGCGCCGCGACGGCAATCACCGTAATGCACGCTGCTGTCCTCGGTAGCGGCTTCCTGCACTCGTTCCGGGTCGTCATCCAGCGCAATAAACGCCTGTCGCTCGCGACGCAGAAAACGCCCGATGGACTGACCGACCCGGCCATACCCGCAGATCAACGCATGGCCCTGCAATTGCGCGTTGAGAGCACTGATGGTTTCCAACTGCACTTGCTGGTTGGGTTTGCGGTGCAGGCGCAGCGCAATGGCGGGCGCGGCGCGTAACAGCAGCGGGGTCAGCAGCATCGAGCAGAAGGTCGCGGCGAGCAGCAAGCCATTGAACTGGTCCGGGATCAGCCGGCTTTGCTGCATTTGCGCCATCAGCGCAAAACAGAACTCCCCGCCTTGGGCCAGGGCCAGGCCGCTGCGCCAGGCGGTTTCACTGTCGCTGCCGCGCAGCTTGACCAATGCGGCGACCAGGCAGCCCTTGACCAACATCAGTGTGAGGGTCAGGCCGAGGATCAACAGGCCATGGCTGAGGAACAGCTGCAGGTCGATGAGCATGCCGATGCTGACGAAAAACAGCCCCAGCAGGATGTCGCGAAACGGTCGGATATCCGCTTCGATCTGGTGACGATAATGGCTTTCGCCCAGCAACATGCCGGCCAGAAACGCACCGAGGGCAGGGGAGAGGCCGAGCAAATGGGTCAACCAGGCGGTGAGCAACACGATCACCAGCGCCAGCAGCACAAACAGCTCGGCCGAATGGGAGGCTGCGACTTCATGAAACAGACGCGGCAATAACCAGCGACTGGCCAGCAGCAAACCCACGAACAGCACCACGGTTTTACCCAGGGTCAACGGCAGGGCCCAGTACCAGGCTTGGTCGCTGCTGCCGGCAAACACGGGCACCAGGGTCAACAGCAACACGGCCACCACGTCCTGGAACAGCAGCACGCCAATCGCGTTCTGCCCATGGCTGCTGAAGATTTCCCCGAGGCTGGTCAGCTCCTTGCTGACGATCGCCGTGGACGACAACGCCAGCCCTGCGCCGAGCAGCAAGGCGATGCCGGGCGCCACGCCCAGGGCCATCAACAAACCGCCAAGCAGCACCGCGCAACCCAGCACTTGCAAACTGCCCAGGCCAAATACCACACGGCGCAGTGCCAGCATCTTGGTCAGGGAAAACTCCAGGCCCAGGGAGAACAGCAGGAACACCACGCCCAACTCCGCGAGGTCGGGCAGTTCTTCACTGTCGTTCACCCAGTCCAGAGCAGTAGGCCCCACGGCCAGGCCCACACACAGATAGCCGAGCACGGGCGGCAGTTGCAGCCGGCGAAACAGCGCAATCACCACCAGGGATGAGGCCAGAATGATCAGCAGGTTGGCGAACACGAGCAGCTCCGTTGCAGGGGTGAGCGGACAAAAAGCCGCGAGAATCGCTGATTCAGTTATAGGTCATGCTGATCTGGGTCAGTTTTTTTTGTGGGTCACAGCGGGAGGGCGGCTTTAGAATGATCGCTCGTCTCTTGCGAGGTCCAATTGCCATGCTTCCTGAATGCCAGCTGTTCGGCACCCTGGGTTGCCATTTGTGTGAGATTGCTGAGGCGGTAATCATGCCGTTCGTCGTCGGACAGGGGCTGCTCGTTGAGTTGGTGGATATCACCGACCCCGACGACCTGACCGAGGTCTACGGCCTGAGAATTCCTGTGCTTCGACGGGTGGACACGGGGGCGGAACTGGACTGGCCGTTCGACATTGAACAGGTTGTCACCTTTCTTCGCTGAGGTTTATGCGATGGCGGGTTTCCAAATATTAAGTTACTGTATGTTTGTACAGCGATTGAATAGAGGGAACGCCCGTGGTGAATGTTGAACAACTGAAAAGCAGCGTCAATCGCATGTCTGCCGACGTCGTGCGCGATGCGGTGAACGAGCTGCGCCTCGATGGCCTGGTCACGGAAGGCAAGACGCCGTTTAACAAAGTGCATTTCAATACCTGCTTTGCCGAGATCGAAGCGTTGTTCCAGCGCGCCGGTTACCACAAGCAGTTGGACGTGGTGGGTTACCAGGGTTTGCTCTACGCCTTGTACGATCCGGGCCGCTGGGAAGCGGTGGACGTGCTGCGCTGGCTCAAGGAGTTTACCGAGGCGGCCAGTGCCTCAAAGGTGCTGCGGGCCGAATTGGCCAAGGCCTGAGATCGGCCCTAGGCCGAATCCCGCTTCATGCGGGATAATGGCCGCCGGTTTTTTCCAAGGCTTTGAGCATCGGCATGTCCACTTCCGGTTTTTCCGCGTCCCAGCACCAAGCCAGCACCTTGTACTTGCCGCCCGGCCCGTGGGCGACCGTGCTCGATTGCCTGTGCGAGCACTTCCCGGCGATCGGCCGTGAACAGTGGCTGGACCGCATCGCCCGTGGCCGCGTGCTGGATATCAACGGCGGCCCGATTCTCCAGGACCTCGCTTACAAAGAGGGCCTGTGTATCTACTACTTCCGTGAAGTACTGAACGAAAAAGCGATCCCCGTGCAGGAAACCATCCTGTACGCCGACGAGCACTTGGTGGTGGCGGATAAACCGCACTTCCTGCCCGTGACTCCGGCCGGTGAGTACGTCGAGCAAACCTTGCTGCGCCGTCTGATCCGCCGCCTGGACAACCCATCGCTGGTGCCGCTGCATCGCATCGACCGCCACACCGCGGGCCTGGTGCTGTTCTCCGCCAACCCGGCCAGCCGCGCGGCCTATCAGCAGCTTTTTCCCACACGTCAGATCGACAAATTCTACGAAGCCATCGCCCCGGCCTTGCCTGGGCTGACGTTTCCGTTAGTCCACAAAAGCCGCTTGGTGGATGGCGAACCGTTTTTCCGCATGCAGGAAGGCGAGGGTGCCTGCAACACCGAAACGGGCGTGCAAGTGCGGGAGAAGAACGGTGACCTGTGGCGTTACGGCCTGTTCCCTGTGACCGGCAAGAAGCACCAGCTGCGCGTGCACATGACTGCGCTCGGCGCGAGCATCTGCAACGACCCGTTCTACCCGAACGTGATCAAGGATGCCGTGGACGACTACGCCAACCCCCTCAAACTGTTGGCCCAGGGCGTGCGGTTTATCGACCCGGTCACCGGGCAAGAGCGGCGTTTTCGCAGTGCCATCACCCTGGACTGGTAAATCCCAGATACGACAAGGCCCGCACGAGGCGGGCCTTGGGGCAAACGTTAAGCTTTACAGATCTTTAACGGTGCGAACCTGATCCTTGTTGATACGGGTGCGCTTGCCGTCCAGTTGCTGGAATTCATAGAAACCCGAATGTTCGTCGTATTTAGGGGTGTCGACGGCCTGGATTTCGCGACCGTCATTCAGGGTGATCACTGTAGGCGAGGCGCAACCGGCAAGGGTAGCGAGGCCCAGTGCAAGCATGAGAGCGGCGATGGTCCGTTGAGTCATGGGTCTTGTCTCCGAGAGAATACTTTTTAAATGCTGACCTTGTGACGCATGACACGCCGACAAAGTTCCTTGTACGGCGTTCATTCTGACACGCCGGACCTCTGGTGCAACAGTTGCGGTGTATTCAGGTTGGCCAGGCGCGGGTCATCCGCCGGGCATTCCAGGCCGATGCCGCCCAGTTGCAGGAAGAGCTTGCGCGGGCTGCGCTCACCGGCGTGCCAGGCCTGTTCTATCTCGGCTTGCAGGTAGGTCGGGATGATGCAGATCAACGGTTCCCAGAATTCGCCATGACGCACCATGACGGGCCACAACGGATTGCGCTGCCCGGTGTCGCGCAGGGCGTTCAGCAATTGAACGTCGAGGGCCGGCACATCACACGGCAATACCAGCAGATGCGGATGGCGCGCCGCCGCCAAGCCGGCGCGGATGCCGGCGAGCGGGCCGGGAAAGTCCGGGCTGTCGTCGCTCACCAGTTGGTCGGCGTAGGGCGCGTAGCGGTCGTGGTTGCGGTTGCACGAGATGATCAGGTCGTCCGTCAACGGTCGGGTCAGGCGTTGTAGATGGGCGATCAGCGGTTGGCCGCGCCACTGCAGTAGGCCCTTATCCTCGCCGCCCATGCGTTGGCCGCGGCCACCGGCCAATAGCAGAATCGAACAGGGCAGGGGTAAAGATTCAAGAGGCATGGCGGTTCCGCTGCGGCAGGCAAATGGGGGCCTGTGATATAACACCGGGCTGTTCCTTCGACAACCGGACCGTGCCATGAAAGCCAAGGCAGATGCGCCCTTCGTACCCCTGAATATCGCTGTATTGACCGTCAGCGACACCCGCACCCTGGACACCGACACCTCGGGCCAGGTCTTCGTCGACCGCCTGAGCGCCGCCGGCCACAACCTGGCCGAGCGCGTGCTGCTCAAGGACGACCTCTATAAAATCCGCGCCCAGGTCGCTCACTGGATTGCCGAAGACGTGGTGCAGGTGGTGCTGATCACCGGCGGCACCGGCTTCACCGGCCGCGACAGCACCCCCGAAGCCGTGAGCTGCCTGCTGGACAAACAGGTCGATGGCTTTGGCGAACTGTTCCGCCAGATATCCGTGGCCGATATCGGCACCTCCACCGTGCAATCCCGTGCCCTTGCCGGCTTGGCCAACGGTACGCTGGTGTGCTGCCTGCCGGGCTCCACCAATGCGGTGCGCACCGGTTGGGACGGCATCCTTGCCGAGCAACTGGATAACCGGCATCGCCCGTGCAACTTCGTGCCGCATCTGAAACAGGCCGAACCCTGTGAATCCCGTGGGTAAGCCCGGCAAGACCGGCGCCTTGATGCCGGTGGAAGCCGCCCTGCGGCAACTGCTGGCGTTGGCCGAAGCCGCGCCGATCCGCGAGCAGCACGCCGTGCCCCTGGCTGAATGTGATGGCCGGGTATTGGCGCGGGATCTGGTCTCCACCCTCGATCTGCCGCCGTGGCCCAACAGTGCCATGGACGGTTACGCCGTGCGCCTGGCGGATTGGGCCGGCGAGCCGCTGGTGGTCAGCCAGCGCATCTTCGCTGGCCAGGCGCCACAGCCCTTGGCCGCCGGCACCTGTGCGCGCATCTTCACCGGCGCGCCGGTGCCTGAGGGGGCCGACTGCGTGGAAATGCAGGAAAACGCCGTGATTCACGCCGACGAACGCGTGAGTTTTTCCGAGCCCCTGCATCTCAATCAGAACATCCGCCCTCAGGGCCAGGAAACCACCGTCGGCGAACACGTGTTGTCGGCCGGTACGCGCCTGGGCCCGATCGAGCTGGGCCTGGCTGCCTCGCTGGGCCGCGACCGCCTCGACGTGGTGCGCCGCGTCCGCGTCGCGGTGCTGTCCACCGGTGACGAGTTGATCGAACCGGGCTTGCCGCTGGGCCCGGGGCAGATCTACAACAGCAACCGCCGCGTGCTGTGCTCATGGCTGGCGCGTATGGGCTGCGAAGTGGTCGACGCCGGGATCCTGCCGGATGACCTGGAACAGACACGCGCGCGATTGGCGAGCCTGGGCAGCGTCGATCTGATCCTGTCCACCGGCGGTGTGTCGGTTGGCGAAGCGGATTACCTCGGTATCGCCCTGCGCGAAGAGGGCGAGCTGGCGCTGTGGAAGCTTGCGATCAAACCGGGCAAGCCGCTGACCGTCGGCCATTTCCGTGGCGTGCCGGTGATCGGCCTGCCCGGTAATCCGGCCTCGACCCTGGTGACGTTTGCGCTGTTGGCCCGGCCCTACATCCTGCGGCGTCAAGGCGTGGCTGACGTGGAGCCACTGCGCTTCGAAGTGCCGGTGGGTTTCGAGTGGCCAAAACCGGGCAATCGCCGTGAATATTTACGCGGGCGCATCGAGCAGGGCCGGGCGATCATCTACCGCAACCAAAGCTCCGGCGTGCTGCGTAGCGCGGCGTGGGCCGAGGGGTTAGTGGAGGTGGTGGAGGGGACGACCTTGTCGGTGGGTGATCGAGTCAATTTCATCCCGCTGAGCGAAGTCTTGAATTGACACCCAATCCAACAGTGGGAGGTGGCTTGCCTGTGGCTATTCAGTAATCGTCGCCACGCTCGGTCACATCCCGCTCCACCGGCCCCGCATCCGGGTCATACCCCACCGGGAACTTGCCCTTCAGCGTCCAGGCAAACGCGATGATTTCGGCAATCGTGCGGTACAGCTCCTCGGGAATGCTGTCGCCCAGCTCCATGCGCGCCAGCAGCTTTACCAGCTCGGCGTTTTCATAGATCGGCACTTCATTTTCCCGCGCCAGCTTGAGGATCGCTTCGGCCAGGGCATCGTCGCCCTTGGCCGTGAGGGTTGGCGCCTGTTGGCCGTCGTACTTGAGGGCAATCGCCTGGCGTGATGATTCGGTGTTCTTCATGCGGTTTCATCCACCCAGCGTTGTTCCAGTCCGGTTTTCGGCCCGCGTGGCGGGGTGCCCAGGTGGCAGTCCAGGTCGCCGACGTTGATGCCGGACGTCACCAGGCGCTCGCGCAGGCTGCCCAGGTGGCTTTCGATCAAACTCGCCGTAAACGGGCGCGTGGCCCATAGCTGGCTGGAGAGTTTGCCCTGGGTCAGTTGCGCCTGCACCTGCAACGGTCCGAGCGGCTCCATATCGAAGGCCAGTTCGACGCGCCAGAGCATCTGCTTGGCCTCTTTATTCGCCTTGCGTTCCGGTTGGTCCTTGTCCTGCGCCGGTTCTTCGCGCTGGAACTTGACCTGCAGCGGCACAATGTCCTGCAGGGTGCGCATGGGAATTTCCAGCTGCCAGGTGGTTTGCAGGCGACCATCGGCGGTGGTGCCGGTCTGTTCCAGGCTCGACAGTTGATGGCTCTGCAGGCGGGAGATGGCTCCGGCAGCCAGGCGCAGCAGGTTTTCCAGGTCGCCTTCGCCTTCCAGTTTGGCCATGACCCGCTCCGGCAGTGGGAAGCTGACCGGTGCCTGCCGTGCGCTGACCTGGCCGAGGGTATTGAGCGGGCTGCGCACAAAGTTCGGCATGATCTGGGCCAGTGTGTTGGCCGCAAGGATGGCGTTCAAGTTGGTGGCGGTGGGCAGCGCAGGCAGCAAGTCGGCCACCAGGCGCAGCAGCGCGCCCTTCATGTCCAGCGGCGGTACTTGCGGGTTTTGTCCGGCGAGCAGCTTGGCTTCCAGAAACGCCCCGCTGTTCTGGATCACCTGGGCCAGCACCTTGGGATTGCTCACCTGGGCCAGGTCGGGCAGGGCGGCCAGCAAGCGATCCGCTGCGGCGCGCAGGTTGGCGGACGTGCTGTTATCGGAGGCGCTGTCGTCGCTCGGCAGGTTTAGCAAGGCGGTGAACACCGCATCCAGCGAGCCCTGGCGACTCTGCTGGGTGGCGAGTTGTTGCGTGATGGCCAGTTGATCCTTGAGCCCGCTGAGCGGCACAAAGCTCAAGGTCTGCGCGTTCTGCACCACGGCACTGAGCAAACTGCCCACGCGCAACGGCTGCGGGCTTTCCACCGTCAGGGTTGCACCGGCCAGGGCATTGTTGAGCACCGTCACCAGCGAGCGGTAGATCGCCGGTTGTGCGGTGCCCTGGGGCAGCATCTGCGTGGTCAGCACCTTGGCTTGCAGCAGGGTGCCTTCCGGTAACTGGGTGGTATCAATACGGGTGAGGGCGGCCACATTGGCGCTTATCGCCTGCTGCAAGCTGAGGGTCAGGTTGCCCGCCGGCGTTTGGCTCACCGCTACATTGCTGCCCAACGGCAGTGGCTGGGCGCTGGAGGCCTGCACCAGCGTCTGGCGGCCGCCTTCAAGGGTCAGCTTGAGCAACAACTGAAAGGCTTCGCCGCCTTGCTTGAGTGCGATCACCTCAGCGTTCGCGGTTTTTCCGGGGTCGATCAGCCCGATCTGCGGCTCCAGCAGTTTGAGCAATTCACCCGTGGCAGGCGCAAGGCTTTGCCCTGCCACCGGGGCGGGAGGAAGCGTAGGAAGGTTGATCTCGCCGGTCATCGTGCACGTCGTCTCTGGGGAAATAGCCCTCTTTAGCGTAGGGCATCACATGTATAATGCCGCCCGTCTGCAACGAGAGCGGTAAAAACCTCACAACTATTTGATCCAGCTCTCTAAAATCGGTCGCCAAAGCCGTTATTGTGCATCTCTCTTTAACGGCCGCTGCACCGCCGACTTGAACCGTAAAGGCCCGCGATCTCTTGACCAGCCCTCTTCTTGAAGCCATAGCGCTCTCCTGTGAACGCGACCTGCGCCTGCTGTTCGAACACCTCGAGCTGCGGCTGGCGGGCGGCGACATGGTGCAGGTCAGCGGGCCCAACGGCAGCGGCAAGACCAGTTTGCTGCGCCTGCTGGCCGGGTTGATGCAGCCCACGGCCGGCGTTGTACGCCTGAACGGCAAACCGCTCGATGAGCAACGTACTACGCTTGCGCGCAACCTGATCTGGATCGGCCACGCCGCCGGCATCAAGGATGTGCTCACCGCTGAAGAAAACCTCAGCTGGCTCAGCGCCCTGCATCATCGCGCCTCCCGTGACGCCATTTGGCAGGCCCTGGCCGCCGTGGGTCTCAAGGGTTTTGAAGACGTTCCCTGTCACACCTTGTCCGCCGGCCAGCAACGCCGCGTGGCGCTGGCGCGCTTGTACCTGCCGGGCCCGCCGCTATGGATTCTCGACGAACCCTTCACCGCCCTCGATAAACAAGGCGTCGCCCAACTTGAAGAGCACTTGGCGCGGAATTGCGAGCAGGGCGGTACGGTGTTGCTTACCACCCACCATACTCTGGCCCGTGTGCCGTCCGGTTACCGCGACCTGGATTTGGGACGGTGGTCGGCATGAGTGTATTCGCCCTGTTGGTCGCCCGCGAAGCGCGGCTGTTGTGCCGTCGTCCGGCCGAACTGGCCAACCCCCTGGTGTTCTTCGCCATCGTCATCGCGTTGTTCCCGTTGGCGGTCGGTCCGGAGACTAAACTGTTGCAAACCTTGTCCCCGGGATTGGTGTGGGTGGCGGCGCTGTTGTCGGTCCTGCTCTCGCTGGACGGGCTGTTTCGCAGTGATTTCGAAGACGGTTCCCTGGAGCAGTGGGTCCTTTCGTCGCACCCCTTGCCACTTCTGGTACTGGCCAAGGTACTGGCACACTGGGCTTTTTCCGGTTTGGCGCTAGTCTTGCTTTCGCCGCTGTTGGCAATGATGTTGGGATTGCCCAGCGAATGCCTGCCGATCCTGTTGCTGAGCCTGTTGCTCGGTACGCCGGTGCTCAGCCTGTTGGGGGCGGTGGGCGCAGCGTTGACCGTCGGTTTGAAACGGGGTGGCCTGTTGCTGGCCTTGTTGATTCTGCCTTTGTACATCCCGGTCCTGATCCTCGGCAGCGGCGCGTTGCAAGCCGCGCTGATGGGCATGCCGGCGACCGGTTACCTCCTGTGGCTTGGCAGCCTGACCGCCCTGGCGGTAACCCTGACACCCTTTGCCATAGCGGCCGGCCTGAAGATCAGCGTCGGCGAATAATGAGGTCTGGTCAGGCGTTACACGCTTGGCCAGTAAAGACCCTGCGCTTCTTGCCACGACAAGAAGCAACCGTGAGAAACAGCAATGAACTGGACCTGGTTTCACAAGCTCGGCTCGCCCAAATGGTTTTACGGCATCAGCGGCAAGCTGCTGCCATGGTTGAGCGTCGCCGCCGTGTTGCTGATCGGCATCGGCCTGGCCTGGGGCCTGGCTTTTGCGCCGCCGGATTACCAGCAAGGCAACAGTTTTCGCATCATCTATATCCATGTGCCCGCCGCGATGCTGGCCCAGTCCTGCTACGTGATGCTGGCGGTGTGCGGCATCGTCGGCCTGGTGTGGAAGATGAAGCTGGCCGACGTGGCCCTGCAATGCGCGGCGCCCATCGGCGCGTGGATGACCGCCGTGGCGCTGGTCACCGGCGCGATCTGGGGCAAACCCACCTGGGGTTCGTGGTGGGTGTGGGATGCGCGACTAACGTCCATGTTGATCCTGCTGTTCCTGTACTTCGGTCTGATTGCCCTGGGCAATGCGATCAGCAATCGTGACAGCGCCGCCAAGGCCTGCGCGGTGCTGGCGATTGTCGGGGTGATCAACATCCCGATCATCAAGTACTCGGTGGAGTGGTGGAACACCCTGCATCAGGGCGCCACCTTCACCCTCACCGAAAAACCGGCAATGCCCGTGGAAATGTGGGCGCCGTTGCTGCTAATGGTGCTGGGGTTCTACTGCTTCTTCGGTGCCGTGCTGCTGATGCGCATGCGCCTCGAAGTGCTCAAGCGTGAAGCCCGTGCCAGTTGGGTCAAGGCCGAAGTGCAAAGCTGCCTGGGAGCGCGTGGATGAGTTTTGCTTCTTTCAGTGATTTTCTCGCCATGGGCCACCATGGCCTGTATGTCTGGACGGCCTATGGCATCTGCCTGGCGGTGCTGGCCCTCAACGTCGCCGCGCCGATCCTGGCGCGCAAGCGTTACCTGCAACAAGAGGCGCGTCGTCTGCGCCGGGAGACCGAAAAGTGAATCCGCTGCGTAGAAAGCGTCTGTTGATCATCCTCGCCATCATGGCCGGCGTCGGCATTGCCGTGGGCCTGGCCTTGAGCGCCCTGCAGCAGAACATCAACCTGTTCTACACGCCCACGCAGATCGCGAATGGCGAAGCACCGTTAGACACACGCATCCGCGCCGGCGGCATGGTGGAGAAGGGCTCGCTGAAGCGTTCCGGCGATTCCCTCGACGTGACATTCGTGGTCACCGACTTCAACAAGGCCGTGACCATCACCTACCGCGGCATCCTCCCGGACCTGTTTCGCGAAGGCCAGGGCATCGTCGCCCTGGGCAAGCTCAACGCCGACGGGGTGGTGGTAGCCGATGAAGTGCTGGCCAAGCACGATGAAAAATACATGCCGCCTGAGGTCACCAAGGCGCTCAAGGACAGCGGCCAATCCGCGCCAACACCCGCGAAGGAGGGCTGAGTGATGATGTCCGCATTATTTATTCCCGAACTCGGCCAACTGGCAATGATCCTCGCGCTGTGCTTCGCCATCGTGCAGGCCGTGGTGCCGTTGCTCGGCGCCTGGCGTGGCGACCGCCTGTGGATGAGCCTGGCGCAGCCGGCTGCCTGGGGCCAGTTCGCCTTTCTGCTGTTCGCGTTTGGCTGTCTGACCTACGCCTTCATGACCGACGATTTTTCGGTCGCCTATGTCGCCAACAACTCCAACAGTGCCTTGCCCTGGTACTACAAGTTCAGTGCCGTGTGGGGCGCCCACGAAGGGTCGTTGCTGCTGTGGGCCCTGATTCTCGGTGGCTGGACCTTCGCCGTATCGGTGTTCTCGCGCCAACTGCCGCAGGTAATGCTGGCGCGGGTGCTGGCGGTGATGGGCATGATCAGCATCGGCTTCCTGTTGTTCCTGATCATGACCTCCAACCCATTCAGCCGCATCCTGCCGCAGATCCCGGCCAACGGGCATGACCTCAACCCTTTGTTGCAGGACATCGGCCTGATCGTGCACCCGCCGATGCTTTACATGGGCTACGTCGGTTTCTCGGTGGCCTTCGCGTTCGCCATCGCCGCCTTGCTCGGTGGGCGCCTCGACGCGGCCTGGGCGCGCTGGTCGCGGCCTTGGACCATCGTCGCCTGGGCCTTTCTCGGCATTGGCATCACCCTGGGGTCGTGGTGGGCCTACTACGAACTCGGCTGGGGCGGCTGGTGGTTCTGGGACCCGGTGGAAAACGCCTCGTTCATGCCCTGGCTGGTGGGCACCGCGTTGATCCACTCGTTGGCCGTCACCGAAAAGCGTGGAGTGTTCAAAAGCTGGACCGTGTTGCTGGCGATTGCGGCATTTTCCCTCAGCCTGCTCGGCACTTTCCTCGTGCGTTCGGGCGTGCTGACTTCCGTCCACGCGTTCGCCTCCGATCCTGCGCGCGGTGTGTTCATCCTGATCTTCCTGCTGTTCGTGGTCGGTGGTTCCCTGACCCTGTTCGCCCTGCGCGCACCGGTGGTCAAGAGCCAGGTCGGTTTTAACCTGTGGTCGCGGGAAACCCTGCTGCTGGGCAATAACCTGGTGCTGGTGGTGACTGCGTCGATGATCCTGCTCGGCACCCTGTATCCGTTGGTGCTGGATGCCCTGAGCGGCGCCAAGCTGTCCGTCGGCCCACCGTACTTCAACGCGTTGTTTATTCCGTTGATGGGCCTGCTGATGGGGGTGATGGCCGTCGGTGTGCTGGTGCGCTGGAAGGACACCCCGGTCAAATGGCTGGCCGGCATGCTGATGCCGGTGCTGTTGGGCAGTGTGGCCCTGGCCGTGATCGCCGGGGTTGCCTATGGCGACTTCAACTGGGCGGTGCTCGCCACCTTTATGCTCGCCGCCTGGGTACTGCTGGCCGGTGTACGTGATATTGCCGACAAGACTCGCCACAAAGGCCTGATCAAAGGCCTGCCGACACTGACCCGCAGCTACTGGGGCATGCAGATCGCTCACCTCGGCATCGCCGTGTGCGCCCTGGGCGTGGTGCTCTCCAGCCAGAACAGCGCCGAGCGCGACCTGCGCCTGGCGCCGGGCGAGTCCATGGACCTGGCCGGTTACCAATTCATCTTCGAAGGCGCCAAGCACTTCGAGGGGCCGAACTTCACGTCGGATAAAGGCACCGTGCGCGTAGTACGCAACGGTAACGAAATCGCCGTGCTGCACCCGGAAAAACGCCTGTACACCGTGCAGAGTTCGATGATGACCGAAGCCGGCATCGACGCCGGTTTCACCCGTGATCTCTACGTCGCCCTGGGTGAACCGCTGGGCGAGGGGGCCTGGGCGGTACGCGTGCATGTGAAACCGTTCGTGCGCTGGATCTGGTTCGGCGGCTTGCTCACCGGTTTCGGTGGTTTGCTCGCGGCGCTGGACCGACGTTATCGGGTCAAGGTCAAGAGCCGGGTGCGTGAAGCCCTCGGCATGGGAGCTGCGGTATGAAGCGTTGGTTGATGGTGTTGCCGCTGGCGGCGTTTCTGGTGGTGGCGGTGTTCCTCTATCGCGGTTTGTACCTGGACCCGGCCGAGTTGCCGTCGGCGATGATCGGCAAGCCGTTCCCCGCGTTTTCGCTGCCGAACGTGCAGGGCGACAAAACCCTGGCCCGCGCCGACCTGCTGGGCAAACCGGCACTGGTCAACGTGTGGGGCACCTGGTGCATCTCCTGCCGCGTCGAGCACCCCGTGCTGAACAAACTTGCCGACAAAGGCGTGGTGATCTACGGCATCAACTACAAGGACGACAACGCCGCCGCCTTGAAGTGGCTGGCGGAGTTCCACAACCCGTACCAGTTGGATATCCGCGATGAAGACGGCAACCTCGGTCTGAACCTGGGCGTGTACGGCGCACCGGAAACTTTCTTTATCGATGCCAAGGGCGTGATCCGCGACAAATACGTCGGCGTGATCGACGAAGTGGTGTGGCGCGAACAACTGGCCGCCAAATACCAGGCCCTGGTCGATGAGGCCAAGCCATGAAGCGCCTGTTAGCCGCTGCTGTGCTGGCGCTGGGGTTGGCCGGTATGGCCCACGCCGCCATCGACACTTATGAGTTCGCCAACGACGCCGAACGTGAGCGCTTTCGCGACCTGACCAAGGAACTGCGCTGCCCCAAATGCCAGAACCAGGACATCGCCGATTCCAACGCACCCATCGCCGCCGACCTGCGCAAAGAGATCTTCCGCATGCTGGGCGAGGGCAAGGACAACCAGCAGATCATCGACTTCATGGTCGACCGCTACGGTGATTTCGTGCGCTATAAACCGGCCCTCACCGGCAAGACCGCGTTGCTCTGGTTCGGCCCCGCCGGGCTGCTGTTGGCCGGTGTGGTGGTGATGGCTGTGATCGTCCGTCGCCGCCGCGCCGCGCCTGCCGATGGCAGCGACGCGCTGTCCCCTGAAGAGCGTAAACGCCTCGACCAATTGCTGGACACCAAGACTGATGATTGATTTCTGGCTCGCAGCCGGCCTGCTGCTTCTGATTGCCCTGAGTTTCCTGTTGATCCCCGTATTGCGCGGCCGCCGTGCCCAGCGTGAAGAGGATCGCACCGCGCTGAACGTGGCGCTGTATCAAGAACGCGTCGCCGAACTGCAAATGCAGCAGGACGAAGGCGTATTGAATGCCGCGCAACTCGACACCGGCCGCGCCGAAGCCGCCCGCGAATTGCTCGCTGATACCGAAGGTGTGGAAAAACCCCGCGAATCGCGCCTGGGCAAACCGCTGCCATTGCTCGCCGCCGTGCTGGTACCGGTACTCGGCCTGGGTTTGTATCTGCATTTCGGCGCCAGCGACAAAGTCGAACTGACCCGCGAATTCTCCCAGCCACCGGTGTCCCTGCAAGACATGACCCAGCGCCTGGAACGTGCCGCCGTGGCCCAGCCGGATTCGGCCGAAGGCTTGTACTTCCTCGGTCGCGCGTATATGGCCCAGGATCGTTCGGCCGATGCGGCCAAGGTTTTCGAACGCACCGTGGCCCTGGCCGGTCGCCAGCCGGAACTGCTCGGCCAGTGGGCCCAGGCGCAGTACTTTGCCGACAACAAACAGTGGTCGCCAGAGGTGCAGGCGCTGACTGATGAAGCCCTGAAGCTCGACCCCAAGGAAGTCACCAGCTTGGGTTTGCTGGGCATTGCCGCGTTTGAAGGCCAGCGTTATCAGGACGCGATTGATTACTGGGGCCGCCTGCTGACGCAACTGCCACCCGGCGATAACTCCCGCGCCGCGCTGCAAGGCGGGATCGACCGGGCGACGGAAAAGTTGAAAGAAAGCGGTGGCACCGTCGCACAAAAGGCATTGTTAAAAGTCCGCGTGGACCTCGCCGCCGAGGTCAAAGCCAAAGCCCTTCCGACCGACAGCGTCTTCATCTTCGCCCGCGCCGTCAGCGGCCCGCCGGCACCGTTGGCGGCCAAGCGCGTCACCGTCGCCGAACTGCCCATCACCGTCGAACTGGGTGACGCCGACGCAATGATGCCGCAGTTGAAACTGTCCAACTTCCCCGAAGTCCAACTGGTTGCGCGCATTTCCCGGGCCGGACTTCCGACCAAGGGTGAGTGGATCGGCCGCAGCCAACCCCTGGCCAGCAGCACCACTGCGCAGCAGCAACTGACCATCGACAGTCCGGACCAGTAAATTCGAGGAAACGCCATGACCGCATTCGCACGCATCACCCTGCTCAGCCTCGTATTAGGCCTGAGTGCCTGTGCGGTCCACCGACCACCTCCAGGCCCCACCGGCCCGACCATCCCGCCGTCGGGCCCGTCAACCAAACCGAGCACCAAACCGTCCGGCCCGGTAACACCGGCCCCGAAACCGCTGCCGAGCAAATCGCCGACCTTCGCCCCACCGCCCGGCGCCGCCAGCCACTGGGACGGCAAGATGCAGGTCTACGTGCTCGACGACCAACCCGACACTTTCTACCGCCAGCGTACCTACTACCGCTGGAGCAACGGCTGGAGCCGCTCCATCAGCCCAAATGGCCCCTGGGAAGAAACCGACGTGCAGGGCGTGCCGCCGGGGTTGAGCAAGCAATACGCGCAATGACAAAAAGGCGACCTGAGGGTCGCCTTTTTCATGCTTGTGAAATCCATCCTTCCAAACACTGGGGATCAACTGTGGGAGGGGCGGTGCGATCAAGCCACGGGACACTCCCGCTCCAGCGCCGCCTCCACCAACAACTGCGCAATCTCCACCATTTGCACCACCGCCAGCACCCGCTTGCGGCTTGCGCCATCCAGATGCTCGGCACAGTCGTACGCACAGGCCGTCGCCGATTCCAGCATTTCGCTGGCATTGCTCAGGGCAGCTTCGGTGCTGAGGCCAGGGCGGACGGTGAAGATGATGTCGGGTGGGGTTTGTAGGATGTCATCCGAGGTGGATGGTGGGGGATTTGGCGTAACTTTTTTCATGGCGAAGCTCCTATGAATGAGCACCTCCATCTCGCTACCACACGATGTAAGGAGGCGACTGTACACGGGGTGGTAGACCGGTCATAGAAACCCGGCAGGCCGAAGCCTCCCGTGCACAGCCGCCACAAAGCAGCCCGCACAAAAAAACGCCCTTGAGCGTTTTTGGGATCTATGAAGGAACCGGGCTACCACACCCGTTCGCTGATTTTGCAGCGACCCGCGAAGGTTAGCGGCGACACTGATCGGACGCAACCCGAAATCTGTGTAGGGCAGGTCCTAACAACGAAGTTCTCGACTTGAGATGCAATCGACTGTGGAAGGGGGGCTTGCTCCCGATAGCAGTGGGTCAGTTGAAACATCTCTGACTGACACACCCCTATCGAGAGCAAGCTCCATCGCCACGGGGTAGCGCCTATTGCCGGATTCGCAGAACGTGATGCACGGCATGTCTCACTCCGGTAAGGTGGCCGCCGCAGGCAGGGCTGCCGAAGGCCTGCTGGATATATTTTCCCGTGCCGACTACCCGGCGCCGTGGTCCAAGAAGTCTGCAAACAAGCGAAGAGGCGGTATTGATGTCAGGCAGGTTGATCTATCTCATCGGGCCCTCGGGTTCGGGCAAGGACAGCCTGCTGGACGCCGCACGCCCACGGTTGGCCGAGTGCGGCTGTCGCATTGTGCGCCGGGTAATCACCCGTTCGGCGGAGGCGGTGGGCGAAGCGGCCCAAGGCGTGAGCCCGGCGCAGTTTGCCGCGATGCAGGACGAGGACGCGTTTGCCCTCAGTTGGCAGGCCAACGGGTTGTCCTATGGTATTCCCAAAGAGATTGACGCGTGGCTGGCGGCCGGGGAGGACGTGCTGGTCAATGGCTCCCGCGCGCACCTGGCGCAAACCCGCGAGCGTTACCCGACGTTGCTGGTGCTGTTGCTGACGGTTGATCAAGCCGTATTGCGCCAGCGCCTGATCGCGCGCGGGCGTGAGTCTCTGGCGGATATCGAGGAACGCCTGGCGCGCAACGCGCGGTTCACCGAGGAGCTGATCGCCGCCAATGGCGCGGGGTTATGTGTACTGGACAACTCCGGCCCCCTGGAACACACGGTCGAGCGTTTGCTGTGCTGCCTCGACCAGGGGCGCTCGGCCTGCACGTGATTCTGCGTTGCTACGGATTACCCGATATCGGAGCAAGCCCCCTCCCACCGGGGGCTGCATTGCTCTTAGATATTTACAAACACCCGCGGATTAATTTTTAGCAGTTGTTAGTTGGTTTTTGTTGATGTTTCAACGTTTCAATTGGAATGGAATTCGCACTTGTTCACTATTTTTATGTGTGTGATTTTAGTTTTGTTTTATGCGTTTTAATGTTGTGGTTTTGGCACCGTTCGGTGTCAGGTTATTTACAAGTACCCAGGGTATTACCCATGAAGACAATAAGCGCTCCTTCTGTTGAGTACGCGCGCTACACGTGGCGTTCCAACTTTCCTTCGTCTGAAATCGATAAACCGTCTTACTCTACGGACAAGGCGGCGAAACATCTCACCCGATCAGGCTCCCGATGGAGTGATCGCAATAAAGACAAGAAAATAGATCTTTCCTATACCTTGGCACCGGGCTTTACCTCCGCGGAAAAACACCGAATCAGAGAGGGCCTCAAGTCCTGGGCGGAAGTGACTAATGTCACCTTTACAGAAAATGCCACCGGCCGGGACGGCGTGCTCAAGATCAAGGGGCTGCCGGATTATCCCGGTGGTTGGGCCACGCTGCCCAATCCGTACTTCGAGGAAGGTAGCGTCAACGTGGGAACGAGCCGCACCCACACGAAACTGGAGCATGGGACGCAGTTCGACAAGACGTTTGTACATGAAGTCGGCCACGCCATTGGCCTTAAGCACCCTCACGGCGACGTGGAGCCTTACAGGGAGGACACAAGCGCCTATACCGTGATGAGCTACCATGATGCGTCTTTTGGTGATCACCCGTACGAAAGGAAAAAAGTCTCGGCGCCCATGCTGCACGATATTGCCGCCGTGCAACGGTTGTACGGCGCGAACACCGAGACTCGAAAAACCGATACCACCTACGGTTTTAACGCCAATGCGGGCCGGGACTTCTACACGCTCAAAAGTGCCAGGGATAAACCGGTGTTCTGTGTATGGGATGCGGGCGGCACTGACACTCTGGACTTTTCCGGCTTTCGTCAGGACCAGAAAATCAGTTTGAAAGCCGAATCGTTTTCGGACGTAGGCGGCATGACAGGCAACGTATCGATCGCCAAGGGCGTCACCGTGGAAAACGCGGTGGGCGGCTTCGGTCATGACACGTTGATCGGTAACACAGCAAACAACCGCCTCACGGGTGGGCCCGGTGCTGACACGTTGGAAGGCAATGGCGGACGCAATGTTTTCGCTTATGACAACGTCACTGACTCCACGCCCAGCCACCCGGATTTGATAAAAGACTTTGCCAGTGGTGCGGACAGAATCGATATATCAAGACCCTTGTCCGATGCCGCGATTCGGGTTCTTTATATTGTCGAGCGTTTCACCGGGCGCGCTGGCGAGGCGGTGCTGAGTTATAACGAGGGTTTGGGCGAGGGTAAAGTGACGCTCGACTTGAGCGGTAATGGCAAAGCTGATTTTCAGGTTAATACGCGCGGGCGGATTCATTACACTGATTTGATAGTCAACGGTGAACTACCGAATAAACCCGCGCCGGAGCCCGTTGTAAATGAAGTCGACAAAACCGATGTTGGAAAGCCAAAGATCTATACGTACGCGTCGGCGTCTGAATCGGACGGTGAACACTACGATACGTTAAATGACTTTGTCAGCGGCAGAGACGAGATCGACTTGTCACCCATGGCCGAAGCGACCCATACGACGCTCATACAAGCGGATATATTTACGGGAACGCGCGGCGAGGTGATTGTCGTGCCACCCGATCCTGACTTTGACGATTTGTACTCGTTGGTGGTGGATTTGGATGGCGACAGGATCAGTGATTTCATTGTGAGAAGCCCCAATGTAATCAAGCCAAGCGATATCAAGGGTGTGAAGTTGAACAGCGCTCGCCCCTACTAGCGAACGCTGTATCAAAGCCGCCGGTTGGATCAGGCGACGGCGGCCAGGGTCTGCCGTGATGCACTTACGAACCGCAACAACGCCACCAGCGCAAACGCACTGCCCACCAGCATCACCCCCAGCCAGCCGCCGTGTTCATACACGCTGCTGGCGATGGCCGAGCCGAAGGCGCCGCCGATGAAAATGCTGGTCATGTACAGCGCGTTCAGGCGGCTGCGGCTGTGGGCGTCGAGGGCGTAGACGGCGCGCTGGCCGAGGACCATGTTCATCTGCACGCAGAAGTCCAGCACCACGCCGGTCACCGCCAGGCCGATCACGCTGTACAGCGGGTGCACGAAGGCCGGCAGGAAGCTCAGCGCCGCGAACAACATCGCCAGCAGCGAAGCGCGGTGGGTGTGGCCCGCGTCGGCCAGGCGCCCGGCGATGGGCGCGGCGATGGCGCCCAGGGCACCCACTAAGGCAAACAGTGCAATCTCGCTTTGGCTCAGGCCATGGTTACGCGCCAGTTCCAGCGGGGCTGCGGTCCAGAACAGGCTGAAGGTGGCGAACAGGCAGGCCTGGTAAAACGCCCGCTGGCGCAATACCGGTTGCTCACGCAGCAAGGTGCCCAGCGAGCCCAGCAGCTGGCCGTAGCTGGCGCTGTGATCAGGTTGGCGCTTGGGAATGGTCAGCATCAGCACCACGCTGATAAACGCCATCAATGCCGCTGCCGCCATGAACATCGCACGCCAGCCGAAGTGATCCGCCACCACGCTGGACACCGGACGCGCCAGCAGGATACCCAGCAACAAGCCACCCATGATGCTGCCCACCACCCGGCCACGTGACTCGGCCGGGGCCAGGTGCGCGGCCAGCGGGATCAGGATCTGCACCGACACCGAGCTGAAGCCGATCAGCAGCGACACCAGCAGGAACAGGTTTGGCTGCTTGATGAGCGCGGCGCCCAACAGGCTGGCGATGGCGACCACGGTGGTGGAGAGCATCAGCTTGCGGTTTTCCAGCAGGTCGCCCAGCGGCACCAGGAAGAACAGGCCCAGGGCATAGCCGATCTGCGTCAGCGACACGATCAGGCTGGCCATCGCCGGCGTGAGGCCGACGTCCGGGGCGATCAACTCGATGATTGGCTGTGCGTAGTAGATGTTGGCGACGATGGCGCCACAGCAAAACGCGAAGAGCATCACCATGCCCCGGGTCAGGGTGCTGGTGGCAGGGGTGGTTGGGTTCATGGTGTTCTCATAAAAGCGAAGGAAGATGGTGAGCGAGAGTAAAGACAAGGTCCCACCCTGAGTAGGCCGCTTGTGGTGATATCACTTATGCAGGGCGATGATACATTCAGACACAACTTCAGGGGCATGACATAAACCAATGTGAGAGGGGCTTGCTCCCGATAGCGGCGCACCCGTCAACCCATCAGTTGACTGATCCACCTATATCGGGAGCAAGCCCCCTCCCACAGTTTTTACCGCGTTTATTCAGTTATTGACCTGAGTAAATCTGGTCAAACACCCCGCCATCATTGAAGTGGGTCTTTTGTACGGTGCGCCAGTCACCAAAGGTCTTCTCTACCGACAGAAAGTCGACTTTCGGGAACCGGTCGGTGTACTTGGCCAGCACTGTCGGGTCGCGTGGGCGCAGGTAGTTATTGGCGGCGATTTCCTGACCTTGCGGCGACCACAGGTACTTGAGGTAGTCTTCGGCGGCTACGCGGGTGCCTTTCTTCTCGACCACTTTATCCACCACCGACACTGGCGGCTCGGCTTCGGCGGAGACGCTTGGGTAGATCACTTCGAACTGATCGCGGCCGAATTCACGGGCGATCATTTCCGCTTCGTTCTCGAACGTCACCAGCACGTCGCCGATCTGGTTGGTCATGAACGTGGTGGTGGCCGCGCGGCCGCCGGTGTCGAGCACAGGCGCCTGCTTGAACAGTTTGCCGACGAAGGCCTTGGCCTTTTCTTCGTCACCGCCGTTCTTGAGCACGTAGCCCCAGGCCGACAAGTAGGTGTAGCGGCCGTTACCCGAAGTCTTCGGGTTGGGCACGATCACCTGCACGCCATCCTTGAGCAGGTCCGGCCAGTCTTTCAAGGCTTTGGGGTTGCCTTTGCGCACGATGAACACAGTGGCCGAGGTGAACGGCGCGCTGTTGTTCGGCAAGCGGGTGACCCAGTTGTCCGGCACCAGTTTGCCGTTGTCGGCCAGGGCGTTGATGTCGGTGGCCATGTTCATGGTGATCACGTCAGCCGGCAGGCCATCGATCACCGAACGCGCTTGCTTGCTGGAGCCACCGAAGGACATCTGCAGGGTCAGCTTGTCGTTCGGGTGCTCGGCTTCCCAGTGTTTCTGGAAGGCGGCGTTGTAGTCCTTGTAGAAATCGCGCATCACGTCGTAGGAGACGTTGAGCAGTGTGACCGGGGCCGCATGCACGGCACCCGCCAGGGCAAGGCCGGCGGCCAGGAGAGAGGCGCTAACGAATTTTTTCACTGCTCATTCCTTGTTGTTCGACAGAAGGGGGAGGCACTTTGCCAGCGACTATAGCCGGGGCGCCATAGTCGCTTAAAGATTAAAAAGAACTTTGCTTATTCCATTTTTTTGAAAAGATTACTGCCACAACGCGAACAGAATGCCGCGTTGGGCTCATGGCTGTTTTTCTTGCACACCGGGCAGTCGGTTTGCAGTTGCTCGCCGCGCATGGCACTGGCCAGTTCCGCGGTGAAAATCCCGGTGGGTACGGCAATGATCGAGTAACCGGTGATCATCACCAATGATGAAATCACCTGGCCCAGCGGCGTCTTCGGCACGATATCGCCAAAGCCCACGGTGGTCAGGGTGACGATGGCCCAATAGATGCCCTTGGGAATGCTGGTAAACCCGTGTTCCGGGCCTTCGATCACGTACATCAAAGTACCGAATACCGTGACCAGGGTGCACACGCTGACCAGGAACACCACGATTTTCTGTTTGCTGCCGCGCAGCGCCGCCATCAGGTAGTTGGCTTGCTTGAGGTACGGGCTGAGCTTGAGCACGCGGAAAATACGCAGCATGCGGATGATGCGGATGATCAGCAGGTACTGTGCGTCGCTGTAATACAGGGCGAGGATGCCGGGCACGATGGCGAGCAGGTCCACCAGCCCGTAAAAGCTGAAGGCATAGCGCAGCGGCTTGGGTGAGCAATACAGACGCAGGCCGTACTCGATCAGGAAAATGACGGTGAAGCCCCATTCGATATAGGCCAGTACGTCGGCGTAGTTCTGGTGGATCTGGTCGATGCTGTCGAGCATCACGATCACCAGGCTGGCGAGGATGATCAGCAGGAGGATGCCGTCAAAGCGCCGCCCGGCCAGCGTGTCGCTCTGAAAAATCATGACGTACAGGCGTTGGCGCCAGTCGTTGTTGCTGTCCATAAGTCCCGCCCGAATCGAATATCGAGCAAGCCTAGGGCGATTCGAAGGGACTGTCCATGCGCGGTTTCTGAAGCACTCGGCGGCCGGCGCGCACCAGCCAGCAGGCGAGGATAAACGGCGCGGTAAGTGCGGGCAGGTGCAGGGCGGCAAAGCCCGGCGTGAGCAGAATCGTCAGCAGGATGCCGAGCAGCGGCAACCAGGGCTGGCGGCGTGCCCGGCTCAGGGCCAGGGCCGCAAGGGCCGGATTGTAGCTGTGCAGGCCGAGGAGGGCGGCGGGGGCGTCCAGCACCAGGCCGATCAGTACGCCGCTGCTGGCGCCGATCAGGGCCCAGACGGCAGCGCGGCGGTCGGCCAGCCACAGGCCGAAGGCAATCAAGGCGCCGCTCAGAGGCTGGTCCAGCAACATGACTTGCGCCAGGCCGGTGAACGGCGCACTGAGGTGGGTCAGCGCGTCGGGCTCACTCAGGGCAAAGGCGGTTGGTGGGATCCCGCCCAGCAGCAACCAACCCAGCATGACAAACGGCGCGGTGTAGGCGGGCAGGTCATTGGGGTGGGAGGTGTGTTTGAGCCACTGTCGCGTGAGGATTGCACTCAAGCCGCTGCACGCCAGGATCAGCGGTGGCACTAACGCTGACCAGGCAAAGTGCTGGCTGATCAACACACCCAGTAATACGCCGTTGTAGCTGTATAGACCCGCCTGGCGTTCAGCCTTGGGATAGCCTCGGCGCTGGGCCGTGAGCAGCCCGGCCACACCGCCCAACAGCGCGCCGCCGAGCAGGGCAGGGGCGCCGAACAGGATTGCCAGCAGGCACAGCAGGCCGCACAGCGGTTGGCGCTGGAGAAAAATCTGGCTGAAGCCGTTGAGCAGGGCTTCGGCCCAGTCGGGGCAGGTGGGGTTGTGCATTTTTAATGAGTCAGTGGGACCGGATTGTCTTCATCGGGGGCTTGCTCCCGATGGGGCCTTTACAGGCGCTAAACAAGCGCCTCTATACGCAAGAAGTCAGGCGTCATGTTGGGCAGTCTCAAGGATCAGGATGGCGCGCAAGTCGTTGACGTTGGTGCGCGTCGGCTCGGTGACAATCAGCCCGTCGAGCGCGGCGAAATAGCCGTAGCCGTTATTGTTGTCCAGCTCATCGCTGGCGCTCAGGCCCAAGGCTTCGGCGCGCGCGTAACTGCACGGGGTCATGATTGCGCCGGCGTTGTCTTCCGAGCCGTCGATGCCATCCGTATCGCCGGCCAGGGCGTAGACGCCGGGCAGGCCCTTGAGGCTGTCGGTGAGGCTCAGCAGGAACTCGGCGTTGCGCCCGCCACGGCCGTTGCCGCGCACGGTCACGGTGGTTTCACCGCCGGACAAAATCACGCACGGCGCCGCCAGCGGCTGGCCGTGCCGCACGATCTGCCGGACGATCCCGGCGTGCACCTTGGCCACGTCCCGCGCTTCGCCTTCCAGGTCGCCGAGGATCAGCGGGCTGAAGCCGGCCTGACGCACTTTGACCGCCACCGCTTCCAGGGACTGCTGCGGGCGTGCGATCAGCTGGAAGTGGCTGCGCGCGAGTATCGGGTCGCCGGGCTTGACGGTTTCCGAGGCCGGGTTCTGCAACCAGCTGCGCACGGAGGCCGGGGCATCGATGCCATAACGCTTGAGGATCGCCAGCGCCTGTTGCGAGGTGCTTGGGTCGCCGACGGTAGGGCCGGAGGCAATCACCGTGGCCTGGTCGCCTGGCACATCGGAGATCGCGTAGGTGTACACCGTCGCCGGCCACGCCGCTTTGGCCAGTCGGCCGCCTTTGATCGCCGAGAGATGCTTGCGCACGCAGTTCATCTCGCCAATGGTGGCACCGGATTTGAGCAGGGCTTTGTTGACGGTTTGCTTGTCGGCCAGGGTGATGCCTTCGGCGGGCAGCGCCAGCAGTGCCGAGCCACCGCCGGAGAGCAGGAAGATCACGCGGTCGTCTTCGCCCAGGTTGCTGATCAACGCCAGTACGCGGCGGGCCACGGCCAGACCGGCGGCGTCGGGCACCGGATGAGCCGCTTCGACCACTTCGATTTTTTTGCACGGCGCGCCGTGGCCGTAGCGGGTGACCACCAGGCCAGTGACTTCACCCTGCCAGCAACTTTCGACGACGAGTGCCATGGCGGCCGCCGCCTTGCCTGCGCCGATTACGATCACCCGGCCGCTGCGGTCGGCGGGCAGAAAAGGTTCAAGCACTCGGCGGGGATGGGCGGCGTCGATGGCTGTGGCAAACAGCTCGCGAAGCAGGTGTTGCGGATCGACCGACATAAGCGGACTCCCGGATTTTTTGTTATAGGGGACATCAAGTGTTGGGTTGGAATGCGATCTATTGTGGGAGGGGCGGTGCGACGATTCGACTTGCCCCTCCCACATTTGACTGCATTTCAAAAAAAGGAGTGGTGTGGGTTATTGATCGCGAATCGAAAAATTCGCCATATGTTCCAGCCCCTTGATCAGCGCCGAGTGGTCCCAGTTACTGCCGCCCATTGCCGCGCAGGTGCTGAACACCTGCTGGGTGCCGGCGGTGTTCGGCAGGTTGATCCCCAGTTCCTTGGCGCCGGCCAGTGCCAGGTTCAGATCCTTCTGGTGCAGGTTGATGCGAAAGCCCGGATCGAACGTGCCTTTGATCATGCGTTCGCCATGCACTTCCAGGATCTTCGACGAAGCAAAGCCACCCATCAGCGCTTCACGCACTTTGGCCGGGTCGGCGCCGTTTTTTGCGGCGAACAGCAGCGCTTCGGCCACCGCCTGGATATTCAGCGCGACGATGATCTGGTTGGCGACCTTGGCGGTCTGGCCGTCGCCATTGCCGCCCACCCATGTGATGTTCTTGCCCATGCTCTGGAACAGCGGCAATGCGCGTTCGAACGTCTGGGGCTCGCCGCCGACCATGATGCTCAAGGTACCGGCCTTGGCGCCGACTTCACCGCCGGACACCGGTGCGTCGAGGTACTGCGCGCCGTGCTCGTTGATCTTCGCGGCAAATACCTTGGTGGCGGTGGGCGAGATCGAACTCATGTCGATCACCACTTTGTTCGGTGACAGGCCCGCCGCCACACCGTCCGCGCGCAACAGTACATCCTCGACCTGTGGCGTGTCGGGCACCATGACGATGATGAACTCGGCTTCCTGGGCCACCTGCTGCGGGTTGGCCAGGGCCACGGCGCCGGCGCTGATCAGTTCCGCTGGGGCTTTGCCGTGGTGTTCGGAGAGGAACAGTTGGTGACCTGCTTTCTGCAGGTTCGCGGCCATGGGTTGGCCCATGATGCCGGTGCCGATAAAGCCGATTTTAGCCATGAAGAAATCCTCCCGCATTGGGTTCTTTGTTGTGTTTGTTAGATGGCGTTGTGACTCTTGAGCCAACCCAGACCCGCCTCGGTAGTGGTCAATGGCTTGTACTCACAGCCGACCCAACCCTGGTAGCCAATCCGGTCCAAGTGCTCGAACAGGAAGCGGTAGTTGATCTCCCCCGTCC
This sequence comes from Pseudomonas lactucae, assembly GCF_036688725.1. Classification (NCBI taxonomy): domain Bacteria; kingdom Pseudomonadati; phylum Pseudomonadota; class Gammaproteobacteria; order Pseudomonadales; family Pseudomonadaceae; genus Pseudomonas; species Pseudomonas lactucae. The sequence continues at coordinate 84,189 of NZ_JAQQPT010000020.1, forward strand.
CCGGCTCATTGCGCCCAGGGTTGTCCGCCAGTTGGATGTGGTTGATCTGCCCCAGGTGCGCGGCCATGGTGCGGGCCAGGTCGCCTTCCATGATTTGCATGTGGTAGATGTCGTATTGCAGGAACAGGTTGTCACTGCCCACCTGCTCGCGAATCGCCAGGGCCTGCGCCGTGGTGTTCAGGTAGAAGCCCGGGATATCGCGGGTGTTGATCATCTCCATGACCAGCTTGATACCCGCCGCTTGCAGCTTCTCGGCGGCGTACTTGAGGTTGGCGACGAAAGTTTTTTCCAGGGTTCCGTCGTCCACGCCCTGCGGCCGGATGCCCGCCAGGCAGTTGATCTGAGTGTTGCCCAGCACCTGCGCATAGGCGATGGCCAGCGTGACCCCGGCACGAAATTCCTCGACCCGGTCCGGGTGGCACGCCAGGCCGCGCTCGCCCTTGGCCCAGTCACCAGCGGGCAGGTTGAACAGCACCTGGGTCAGGCCGTTGGCGTCCAGTTGCGCCTTGATCTCGGCGGAGCTGAATTCATACGGGAACAGGTACTCCACGCCCTGGAAGCCGGCATCGGCGGCCGCCTTGAAACGGGCGAGGAAATCCTGCTCGGTAAACAGCATCGACAGGTTGGCGGCAAAGCGCGGCATAGGGTTCTCCTTAATCGAGCAGGGAAATGGCAGTCGGCGCATCGTTGCCGACCAGGGCCAGGTCTTCGAATTCGTTGACGGCGTTGATCTCGGTGCCCATGGAAATATTGGTCACGCGCTCCAGAATGATCTCGACGATCACCGGCACCTTGAACTCCTCGATCATTGCCTGGGCTTTGCGCAACGCAGGCTGTATCTGGCCCGGTTCGAACACGCGCAGGGCCTTGCAGCCCAGGCCTTCGGCGACTGCGACGTGGTCTACGCCGTAACCGTTGAGTTCCGGGGCGTTGAGGTTGTCGAAAGACAGCTGCACGCAGTAGTCCATTTCAAACCCGCGCTGGGCCTGGCGGATCAACCCCAGGTAGGAGTTGTTCACCACCACGTGGATGTACGGCAGCTTGAACTGCGCGCCCACGGCCAGTTCTTCGATCATGAACTGGAAGTCATAGTCGCCGGACAACGCCACCACCTTGCGGCTCGGGTCGGCCTTGACCACGCCGAGCGCGGCGGGGATGGTCCAGCCCAAGGGACCAGCCTGGCCGCAGTTGATCCAGTGGCGTGGTTTATAGACGTGCAGGAATTGCGCGCCGGCAATCTGCGACAGGCCGATGGTGCTGACGTAGCAGGTGTCTTTGCCGAACACTTGGTTCATCTCTTCGTACACACGCTGCGGCTTGACCGGTACGTTGTCGAAGTGCGTCTTGCGGTGCAGGGTGGCCTTGCGCTGTTGGCAGTCATGCAGCCAGGCGCTGCGGTCCTTGAGCTTGCCCGCGGCTTTCCACTCGCGGGCCACTTCGATAAACATCGTCAGCGCGGAACCGGCGTCGGACACGATGCCCAGGTCCGGGGTGAACACGCGGCCGATCTGCGTCGGTTCGATGTCGACGTGAATGAATTTACGCCCCTCGGTGTACACCTCCACCGAACCGGTGTGGCGGTTGGCCCAACGGTTGCCGATGCCCAGCACCACGTCCGACTTGAGCAGCGTCGCGTTGCCATAACGGTGGGAGGTCTGCAGGCCGACCATGCCCACCATCAGCGGGTGATCGTCGGGGATGGTGCCCCAGCCCATCAGGGTCGGGATCACCGGAATACCGGTCAACTCGGCAAATTCAACCAGCAGCTCGCTGGCGTCGGCATTGATCACGCCGCCACCGCTGACCAGCAGTGGACGTTCGGCCGCATCGAGCAGGGCCAGGGCTTTTTCTACCTGGACGCGGGTGGCCAACGGCTTGGCCAATGGCAGCGGTTGGTAGGCGTCAATGTCGAATTCGATCTCGGCCATCTGCACATCGAACGGCAGGTCGATCAGCACCGGGCCTGGGCGGCCGGAGCGCATTTCATAAAAGGCTTTCTGGAACGCGTAGGGCACTTGGCCGGGTTCGAGCACGGTGGTTGCCCACTTGGTCACCGGCTTGACGATGCTGGTGATGTCCACGGCCTGGAAGTCTTCCTTGTGCAGGCGAGCGCGGGGCGCTTGGCCGGTGATGCACAGGATCGGGATCGAGTCGGCCGAGGCGCTGTACAAGCCGGTGACCATGTCGGTGCCCGCCGGGCCCGAGGTGCCGATACACACGCCGATGTTGCCGGCCTTGGTGCGGGTGTAACCCTCGGCCATGTGCGAGGCACCTTCAACGTGGCGAGCAAGCACGTGATCGATGCCACCCACCTTCTGCAAGGCTGAGTACAGCGGATTGATCGCGGCCCCTGGGATGCCGAAGGCGGTGTCCACGCCTTCACGGCGCATGACGAGGACGGCGGCTTCGATTGCTCTCATTTTGCTCATGTTTTGGTGCCTCTTGCGTTTTGTAATTGTATACAAGTGGTTTATGGTCGAAGTGTATTCATGGCGAGCGGCGCAGGTCAATGCATTTTATTGGAGGGCCTTGGCGTTCGTCGGAGGGCATTTTTCCGACGTATTTTGGGTTTGTATGAAAATATTGTATACAAAAATTAATTTTATTGTGTTCTATTTGTTTGGCGGGGCATCTGATCAAACACACCTCCACTGCATTCCTAATAACAAAAGAAGGACGGCACCATGAGCGCTTTAACCTTGAAACTCGCCACCCAACTGGCCTGCCAGGCCCTCAACGCCGGGCGCACCATCGCGGCCGCACCGCTGACCATCGCCGTGCTCGACAGCGGCGGTCACTTGATCACGCTGCAGCGCGAAGACGGCGCCAGTCTGCTGCGCCCGCAAATCGCCATCGGCAAGGCCTGGGGCGCGATTGCCCTGGGCAAGGGCTCGCGCTTGCTGGCGCTGGACGCACAGCAACGCCCGGCATTCATCGCCGCGCTGAACAGCCTGGGGCAGGGCAGCGTGGTGCCGGCGCCGGGTGGGGTGTTGATTCGGGATCACGGCGGTGTGGTGCTGGGGGCTATCGGGATCAGCGGGGATACGTCGGATATTGACGAGCAGTGTGCGATTACGGCGATCGAGGGGGTGGGGTTGCGGGCGGATGCGGGGGTGTCAGCCTGATCTTCGGTTACTGTCAGGGCCCCATCGGGAGCAAGCCCCCGATTGGCACAGGCCCCTAGGTGTATCAGTCCGGCTCACAGCCCTTGAGCACCAACCGGATAATCGTCTGCGCCGCCGCTTCATAATCGGCTTCATCCAGCTTGGCCTTGCCGGTTACCGCGGAGATCTGCCAGTCGAAATCGGCATAGGTCTGCGTCGCCGCCCAGATGCTGAACATCAGGTGATGAGGGTCAATGGCGGCAATCAAACCACGATCCACCCAGCTCTGGATGCAATCGATATTGTGCCTGGCCTGGGCGTTGAGTTGCTCGACCTGCTCGGCGCTCAGGTGCGGGGCGCCGTGCATGATTTCGCTGGCGAAGACCTTGGAGGCAAACGGCAGGTCGCGGGAGATGCGGATTTTCGAGCGGATGTAGTTGCCGAGCACCACCGAAGGTTCGCCGTCCGGGTTGAACGGCGTGGAGGCAGCCAGGATCGGCTCGATAATGCTCTCGAGCACCTCGCGGTAGAGGTTGTCCTTGGACTTGAAGTAGTAATAGACGTTGGGCTTGGGCAGCCCGGCCTTGGCGGCGATGTCGCTGGTTTTGGTCGCGGCGAAGCCCTTGTCGGCAAACTCCTCGCTGGCCGCCCGCAGGATTTTTTCTTTGTTGCGCTCGCGAATGCTGCTCATAAAGTGCTCAGTCTCACAGATACTGTTTCTTTTTGACGGCGTCTGTTGCCGCCATTCTGCGTCGCCGCTCCTCCCCATAGCGAGCGATGAGTCGTCGCGGCTCCTTGCCTGACGACAACAGCCACTCGCCAAAAGAGAAACGTATCTATGAAACTGAGCACGGGAGGTTTCCTTGCCATGACAGGCGGTTGCGCATGGTAGCACCGGCTATCCGCAGGTCTCAACAATGTGCCCGCGACGCGTTATGCTCGCGCCCTCTCTCCCTTATGGATGCACGGTTCATGGCAGGAAGCAGCTTGTTGGTGTTGATCGACGATATCGCCGCGGTACTCGATGACGTCGCCCTGATGACAAAGATGGCCGCGAAGAAGACCTCCGGCGTGCTGGGCGACGACCTGGCGCTCAACGCCCAGCAGGTCAGCGGCGTACGGGCCGAGCGGGAAATTCCCGTGGTGTGGGCGGTGGCCAAGGGCTCGTTCGTCAATAAACTGATCCTGGTGCCGACGGCGCTGCTGATCAGTGCTTTTGCACCCTGGGCGGTCACACCGCTGTTGATGCTCGGCGGCGCCTATCTGTGTTTTGAAGGGTTCGAAAAACTCGCGCATAAATTCCTGCACAGCAAGGCAGACGATCAGGCCGAACATGCGCAACTGGTCGAAGCCGTGGCCGACCCGGCGACCGATTTGGTGGCCTTCGAAAAGGACAAGATCAAAGGCGCAATCCGCACCGATTTCATCCTCTCGGCGGAAATCATCGCCATTACCCTGGGTATCGTGGCCGATGCGCAATTGACGCAGCAGGTCATCGTGTTGTCGGGTATCGCCATCGTAATGACCGCGGGCGTTTACGGGCTGGTGGCCGGTATCGTCAAGCTGGATGACCTGGGTTTGTGGCTCACGCAAAAGCCTGGCCAGGTAGCGCGCAGTGTTGGTGGCGGCATCCTGCGGGCGGCGCCGTACATGATGAAGAGCCTGTCGGTGATCGGCACGGCGGCGATGTTCATGGTCGGTGGCGGCATCCTGACCCATGGCGTGCCGGTGGTGCATCACTGGATCGAGACGGTGAGCCAGAGTGTCGGTGGCCTGGCGTGGTTGATGCCTACAGTGCTCAATGCGGTGGCGGGGATTATTGCCGGGGCCGTCGTGCTGGCGGTTGTATCGATACTTGGCAAAGCATGGCGAGCGGCGAAACGCTGATTCGTTCGTATCGAGTAGAGTTTGAAACGCTGTTTAAGATTAATCCTACAGTTCGGTTTTCCAGGCATTTATAGGATGCGTCGCGCTTCTTCATGTGAAGTGGCGCGATAAAAAATGGATCGATAAGGGGTTAAGGATGAACTGGTGTTTTCAAGCGATAAAAAACTATGCCAAGTTCAGTGGGCGAGCCCGCAGAAGGGAGTATTGGATATTCGCATTTTTTGACGTGGTGCTAATGTACGGTTCGATTGTTGTTGCAGGATGGGCAGGGGTTGCCCACAGCAAATGGTTTTATATACCGCTGGGTATTTACGCTGTCCTTATGATTATTCCCCGCCTATCAGTAACATTTCGTCGGCTTCATGATGTGAATACGACGGGGGCTTACATACTGTGGTACGCGCTACCGGTCGTGGGGTTTATCATGGTGACCGTGCAACTGTTGAAAAAAGGCGACAAGGGAGAGAACAACTATGGATTACCTTGTCGTGAGGTTAAAAACGCTTAGCAGGGTTTGATTTTTCTCAACCGCAATAAAAAGGCCATTCATTCGAATGGCCTTTTTTGTGTGCGTTGTTTACTCGGCAATCTGCAACTTGCGCGATTCGGTATAGATATACCGCACCTTCTCATACTCGAACGGCGAGTTCATCTGGCCGTAGCGGAAGCTGGTCTGGTAGCGCTTGTCCACGGCACGCAGGGCCCAGATTTCCGGGTGGTTGGAGCTGACTTCGGAGACGTTCAGGAAGTTGATCTGGGACTCCGCGGTGTAATCCACCAGCAAGCCGCCGGTGTCGCGCAGGTTTGACGGGCCGAAGATCGGCAGCACCAGGTAGGCGCCACCGGGTACGCCGTAGAAGCCCAGGGTCTGGCCGAAGTCTTCGCTTTGGCGCGGCAGGCCCATGGCGGTGGCCGGGTCCCACAGGCCGGCAATACCGACGGTAGTGTTGAGCAGCAGGCGCCCGGTGGTTTCCAGGGAGCGATGCCCCTTGAGTTGCAACAGGCTGTTCAACAGGTTGGGCACATCGCCCAGGTTGTTGAAGAAATTGCTCACGCCGGTGCGCAGGAAGCTTGGTGTGACGTAGGTATAGCCGTTGACTACGGGCAGGAACACCCATTGGTCGAAACGGTAGTTGAAGTGATAGACGCGGCGGTTCCACGACTCCAACGGGTCATACACGTTGAGCGCGGTGAGCGACGACCGCTCGAATTCGCGCTGGTCCAGGCCCGGGTTGAACTTGAGCTTGGTCAACGGCTCCTTGAAGCCATCGGCATCGATCGTCACCGGCTCGTGGGCCTTGCTGTTGTCGGCATTGGCGACGCCTGCGCACATCAGCGCGGCGAGCAGCAAAAGATATTTAGCCACGGAAGAACTCCAGCATGGCGTCGGCGTTGACGCGGTAATTGAGGTTGCCGCAATGGCCGCCCAGCGGGTAGACGGTCAGGCGATCGCCGAAGGTTTTACGCAGGAAGCCGAGGTCACCCGGGCCCAGGATGACATCGTCGGCGTTGTGCATGACGGCGATTTTCGGGCTGGCGTGCAGGTAGTCCTTGAGGGCGTACAGGCTGACCTGGTCAACCAGTTGCAGCAGGCTGCCGCCGTCGGAGCGGGCGCGCCACATCGGGATCACCTGCTCGGTGAGGTAGCAGTCGAAGTCGCACTGCAGCGCACGCTTGAGGAATGGCGTAAGGCTGGTGCTTTCGGTGATCGGGTACTTCGGCGGGATGATCAGGCCGCGGCGGTTGATCAGGTCCGAGGTGAAGGCGATGTCGGCCGCCGAGAAGCGGAACGAGGTGCCGATCAGCATGGCCATCTGTTCGTTGGTCAGGTGTTGCTTGGACTGTTGGAAGTCGTAGAGCAGGGCGTCGTTGAGGTCGATGTAGCCCTTTTGCTGGAAGTAGCGGGTCAGCTTGTTCAGCACCAGCTCATAGAAGGTGGTGGTGTTGTTGATGCCCTTCACCTCGGTCTGCACCAACTTGTCGAGGTTGGTGATCGAGGTGTAGAGGTTGACCGGCGGGTTCAGCAGCAAGACTTTCTTGAAGTTGAAGCTGCGGCGGGTTTCGTCGAGCTTGCTGACGAATGCCGCATCCAGGGCACCCAGGCTATAGCCGGTGAGGTAGAAGTCGGTCACCGGCAGCGAGGCGTTCTGCGCGCGCACGGCTTGCATTACACGATACATGTCTTCGGCGTCTTCCTGGCTGATGCCGGGGGTGGCGAAGCGCGACGCGGAGGCGATGAAGTCAAAGCTGGTGGGCGACGACAGTTGCACTACGTGGTAGCCAGCCTGGTAGTACAGTTTTTTCAGGTATTCGTTGATGCTGCTGTCAAACCGCGCACCGGTGCCCGCGATCAGGAAAATCAGAGGTGCGGCGCGGTCTTGCTTGGCGATGCGGTAGGTGAGTTTCTTCACTGCCCAGAAGTTGTCCGGCAGGCTGAACTCGCGCTCGGGGCGCATGGTCAGGGTGTAGTCGGACTGGTTGATCTCGTCGTCGGTCGGCAATTTGGGCCGAAGGTCAGGCGGGGTGGTGGCGATGGTCGCTTCGAACGGGTTGGTCAAAGGGTAGCCATAGCTGGCTTGGTCGATGTCGACCGCCAGTGCTGACGCACTCAAAAAAAGGCTGCCCAGTAAGGCAGCACAGCGCAAGGAACGGAGCATGACTTAATCCCTAAGAGGAAACGTGCTGAATGAAGTTCGCAGGCTATGACCACCGCCGTATCACCGAAGTGCCAGCACTCAGTGCGAAAATTCGGAAATACCGTCGGAATCGGCGTAATAGTAGCGAGACGATACACTTTGCCACGCATGGGTGAATACAAATTGTGTGTATGTACCTTGCTAACGGCCGCCGGCGCATTAAGCTGAGCGCCGTTTTTGTCTATCGGAGTGCTCCATGTCCCGCCGCTTGCCGTTGATTTTGCTGCTTATTGCCCTGCCGCTATGGCTGGCTGCCAGTTATGCCGCACGTTACGGCTTCGTCGAGGATGGCCAGTGGGTAGGCATTTGCGCGGATGAGGCCAGCCGCTGGGAGTGCCAGTTGCGCTCGAACCTGGGGTTGATGATCCACTTCAAGGTGCTGGGCTGGGCGGCGTTGGTCACCGCGGTGCTGGCGTTTTTTGTGCCGGGTCGCGCGGGGTGGGGGTTGGCGGTGTTGGGGCTGGTGTTCGGGCTGCCGGCCCTGGCGTTGTACAACACCACATTTGCGGTGTTTGCGGTGGTGATTGCGGGGTTGCGGTTGGTCAGACAACCCCGATAGCGCTCTTAAGCCTTGCGCACCCGCAGGCAACGCCACAGGGCTAACGCCATAAGCAGGCTGACTACCGCCCACCCCCATGCCTGCTGATTCAACAGACCTTCCCGGTACAACTGCGGCGCAATGCCGGCACCGATGATGAAGGTCAGCAGCGCTATCTCCCGACGCGGCCCGGTCACCGGACGCACCAGATACACCAGGGCCGGCAGCACCAGCGCCGCGCTCGGGAAGCTGCGATAGCGCGGATCGAATACTAACGCCAACATCATCACCGCGCCAGCGAACCCTGCGACCGCCACCAGCCAGCCCGCCCGCTGTTCCAGCCAGTTGAAGGCTCGCTCGCGCCATCCTTGCCGAGCGCTCAAGGCCAATGCCGCGTGAGCCAGCACCAGCAGGTTCAGCCCCAGCAGCAGGCCGGCCCATACCCATTCATCATTAAAGCGCGCGGTGACGCGGGTGAGTTCAGCCCAGGTGCCGATGGAGCACGCGGCGACGGCGCCCAGCAGCGGGAGCGCGAGCGCGTTGCGCGTGCTGCCCACACGGCCCCCCAGCACCAGCGTCGCCAGTAGAAGGAGGCCGCCTGCGCCCAGCCACAGCGGCCAGTACGGCACGTTGGTCACCGGCCCGGCGAGGACGCCCTTGTCCTGGCGGTCCGCGTCGAACAGGCCCCAATAACCGCCCACGGCCCCTTCGCTGGCGCGCTTCCACGGCTGATCGAAGGCTTCTATCAGGTTGTAGCGCCAGCCATTGGCCTCGGCCATGGCGACGAAGCCGCGCATGAACCGGGCTTCGTTGACCCGGCTTGGCACTGCGGTTTCGCGTTGGCGACCTTCGCTGGGCCAGCCGGTCTCGCCGATCAGTACATCCTTGGGCGCAAATGTGTTGCCGAAGGTCTGGCGCACCTCACCCACGTGTTTGAGGGCCTGGTCGATGCCGGTCGGTTCATCTTCCCAGTACGGCAGCAGGTGAATGGTCAGGAAATCCACCGCCGGGGCGATTTCCGGGTGTTTTAGCCAGAACTCCCACACATCGGCGTAGGTGACCGGCTGCTTGATCTGGCTTTTGACTGTATGGATCAGTTTGATCAGTTGTGCGGCGGTCACTTCCTTGCGCAGCAGCGCTTCGTTGCCGACGATCACTGAGGTCACCACATCGGGGTTGGCGTTGGCGGCCGCGATCACTTCATCGATTTCTTTTGCGGTGGCCACCGGGTCACTGCTGACCCAGGCGCCGGCCATCAACTTCAAGCCATGCTTGCGCGCCATGTCCGGCAGCGCTTCGAGGCCGGTCATGGAATAGGTGCGGATACACTCAAAACGGGTGGCCAACAGGGCCAGGTCGGCGTCCATGCGCGCGGGGCGCAGGGTGAAGGGCTGGTCGAAGGGCGATTGGTCCTTGTCGAACGGTGTGTAGGACGCGCACTGCAGCTTATGGCTGGCGCTGGCCACATCCGGCAGCACCACCGGCCGGCCGAGGGTATACCAGTAGCCGGCGAGGGCCAGCAGGCAAAGGATCAAGGCGAAGCAATAGGGCAGGGCGGGGAAGCGGGCAGTCGCAGGCATGGTCGGCTTATCTGTTGGCGCAAAGGCGCGCATCTTACCCGGATTTGACTGATGCCAGTGGGGCTGCATAATTTTGACATGCAAACTTCGGGCGGGATTTTGACGCTATTTCCTACAAAACGTCCTACTGGCGATGTGATGTCGTTTCTTGCTTAGCTGAGGTCGCTGACAGAGCAGGTCGATGAACCCGGCAGGTTGATGATCAAGCTGTCAGCACTCCACTGATACTGCAACCACCGGATCGATGCGCGTGAAGGGGGCGCGGTGCACCACATAACAACAGGTTGACGTCGCTCGGCATCCGTCGGGCGCAGCACTTTCGGGGAAGTACGATGAAGATGCGACGACTCTTGGGCGCAGCTGCCACTCTGGTAGTTGCGATGAGCTCCACACTGGCCAGCGCCGACAGCAAAACCCTGAGCATCGGCTACGTGGATGGCTGGTCGGACAGCGTTGCCACCACTCACGTGGCAGCGGAGGTGATCAAACAGAAGCTTGGTTATGACGTGAAACTGCAAGCGGTCGCCACCGGGATCATGTGGCAGGGCGTGGCCACCGGCAAACTCGACGCCATGCTCTCGGCCTGGCTGCCGGTGACCCACGGCGAATACTGGACCAAGAACAAGGACAAGGTGGTCGACTACGGCCCCAACTTCAAGGACGCCAAGATTGGTCTGATCGTGCCGGAGTACGTCAAGGCCAAGTCCATTGAAGACCTCAAAACCGACACCACCTTCAAGAACAAAATCGTCGGGATCGACGCCGGCTCGGGCGTGATGCTCAAGACCGACGAAGCGATCAAGCAATACGGCCTCGATTACAAGCTGCAGGCCAGTTCGGGTGCGGCAATGATCGCCGAACTGACGCGTGCCGAAGACAAGCAGGAATCCATTGCCGTCACCGGTTGGGTGCCGCACTGGATGTTCGCCAAGTGGAAACTGCGCTTCCTGGATGATCCAAAAGGGATCTACGGCGCGGCTGAAACCGTCAACAGCATCGGCAGCAAGGGCCTGGAGGCCAAAGCGCCGGAAGTCGCGGCTTTCCTGAAGAAGTTCCAGTGGGCTTCCAAGGATGAAATCGGCGAAGTCATGCTCGCCATCCAGGAGGGCGCCAAGCCTGATGCAGCGGCCAAGGATTGGGTCGCCAAGCATCCTGAGCGCGTAGCCGAGTGGACCGCTAAGTAATCCACTACCTTGATGCAATACCTTGTGGGAGGGGCGGTTCGACGATTCGACTTGCTCCCGATAGCGGTGTGTCAGTCACAGATATTTTGACTGAGCCACCTATATCGGGAGCAAGCCCCCTCCCACATTAATTTCACCCCCCGCAAATGTTTCTTCGCCCTCACAAACCCTCGCTACACTCGATCTACTACTAAGGTCGTCTGGAACCTGTTCCAGAGCCGCATACAGTGGCTATGTTCCAATAATAAAAAGCTGTGCTGCGAGGATAAAAACAATGAACGACAGCATTTACCTCTCGATTCAAAACAGCCCGCGTTTCAAGGAGCTGGTGAGAAAAAGGGAACGATTCGCCTGGATTCTCTCGGCGATCATGCTAGGGCTTTACTCCGCTTTCATCCTGTTGATCGCCTACGGGCCACAAATACTGGGGGCCAAGATCAGCCCCGGTTCGTCGATTACCTGGGGTATTCCCCTGGGCGTCGGGTTGATTGTGTCCGCCTTCGTGTTGACCGGCATCTACGTGCGTCGCGCCAATGGCGAGTTTGACGACCTGAACAATGCGATTCTCAAGGAGGCTGCGCAATGATTCGTCGTCTACTGGCAGTATTCGGCGCTTCGCTTTTTGCTCCTGCCCTCTGGGCGGCGGACGCATTGACCGGTGAAGTGCACAAGCAACCGTTGAACGTCTCGGCCATCGTGATGTTCGTCGCATTCGTCGGCGCCACCCTGTGCATCACCTACTGGGCTTCCAAACGCAACAAATCGGCGGCCGACTACTATGCGGCCGGCGGCAAGATCACCGGTTTCCAGAACGGCCTGGCGATTGCCGGCGACTATATGTCGGCCGCGTCCTTCCTGGGGATTTCCGCGCTGGTATTCACCTCCGGCTATGACGGCCTGATCTATTCGATCGGCTTCCTGGTGGGCTGGCCGATCATTTTGTTCCTGATCGCCGAACGCCTGCGTAACCTGGGCAAGTACACCTTTGCCGACGTGGCGTCCTATCGCCTCGGGCAAACCCAGATCCGCAGCCTGTCGGCCTGTGGCTCGCTGGTGGTGGTGGCGTTCTACCTGATCGCGCAAATGGTCGGCGCGGGCAAGCTGATTCAGCTGCTCTTCGGTCTGGACTACCACGTCGCGGTGATCCTGGTCGGTATCCTGATGTGCATGTACGTGTTGTTCGGCGGCATGCTGGCGACCACCTGGGTGCAGATCATCAAGGCCGTGCTGCTGTTGTCCGGTGCTTCGTTCATGGCGCTGATGGTGATGAAGCACGTCAACTTCGACTTCAACATGCTGTTTTCCGAGGCGATCAAGGTTCACCCCAAAGGTGAAGCGATCATGAGCCCTGGCGGCCTGGTGAAAGACCCGATTTCCGCATTCTCCCTTGGCCTGGCGCTGATGTTCGGTACCGCAGGCCTGCCGCACATCCTGATGCGCTTCTTCACCGTGAGCGACGCCAAGGAAGCGCGTAAGAGCGTGCTGTATGCAACCGGCTTTATCGGCTACTTCTACATCCTGACCTTTATCATCGGCTTCGGCGCGATCCTGCTGGTCAGCACCAACCCGGCGTTCAAGGATGCCGCGGGTGCCTTGCTGGGCGGTAACAACATGGCGGCGGTGCACCTGGCCAATGCCGTGGGCGGCAGTATCTTCCTGGGCTTCATTTCGGCGGTCGCGTTTGCCACCATCCTGGCAGTGGTTGCCGGCTTGACCCTGGCGGGTGCCTCGGCGGTGTCCCATGACCTGTATGCCAGCGTGATCAAGAAGGGTAAGGCCAACGAGAAGGACGAGATTCGCGTGTCGAAGATCACCACCATCGCCCTGGCGGTGTTGGCCATCGGCCTGGGCATCCTGTTCGAAAGCCAGAACATCGCGTTCATGGTCGGCCTGGCGTTCTCCATTGCCGCCAGCTGTAACTTCCCGGTGTTGCTGCTTTCCATGTACTGGAAAAACCTCACCACCCGTGGCGCGATGATCGGCGGCTGGCTGGGCCTGATCAGTGCCGTGGGCCTGATGGTGCTTGGCCCGACCATCTGGGTCTCGATCCTGCACCATGAAAAAGCCATCTTCCCGTACGAGTACCCGGCGCTGTTCTCGATGATCATTGCGTTCATCGGCATCTGGTTCTTCTCCATCACCGACAAGTCGGCGGCGGCAGAGAAAGAACGTGCGCTGTACTTCCCGCAGTTTGTGCGTTCGCAGACTGGCCTGGGGGCGAGTGGGGCGGTTAATCACTAAGGGCGTAGCTGGATAAGGAAATGCCCCGGTCGAAAGGCTGGGGTATTTTTTTGTCTGGGGTTTATGGGTGTGAGAGCCCCTCCCACACTCGACCGCATTCCAAATGATGTACTCGGTCAGCTGTGGGAGGGGCGGTGCGACGGTTCGACTTGCTCCCGATAGCGGACCAGACGGCACAAACAAAAACGGCCTCCACTAAGGGAGGCCGTTCTCATGACAAACAAGCAGTTAAGTGCTTACTTGCGATCTTCCAGCTTGGTAATGTCACGCGACTCGTAGCCGGTGTACAGCTGGCGCGGGCGGCCAATCTTGTACGGGCTGGAGAGCATTTCTTTCCAGTGGGAGATCCAGCCCACGGTCCGCGCCAGGGCGAAGATCACGGTGAACATGCTGGTTGGAATGCCGATCGCCTTGAGGATGATCCCCGAGTAGAAGTCGACGTTCGGGTACAGCGAGCGTTCGATGAAGTACGGGTCGGTCAGGGCGATCTCTTCCAGGCGCATGGCCAGTTCGAGTTGCGGATCGTTCTTGATGCCCAGTTCCTTCAACACTTCGTCGCAGGTCTGTTTCATGACGGTGGCGCGCGGGTCGCGGTTCTTGTAGACCCGGTGACCGAAGCCCATCAACTTGAACGGGTCGTTCTTGTCCTTGGCCTTGGCAATGAACTTGTCGATGTTGGACACATCGCCGATTTCATCGAGCATGGTCAACACCGCTTCGTTCGCACCGCCGTGGGCAGGGCCCCACAGTGCGGCGATGCCGGCGGCGATACAGGCGAACGGGTTGGCACCCGAAGAGCCTGCCAGGCGCACGGTGGACGTCGAGGCGTTCTGCTCGTGGTCGGCATGGAGGATAAAGATCCGGTCCATGGCCTTGGCGAGCACCGGGCTGATCGGTTTGATCTCGCACGGCGTGTTGAACATCATGTGCAGGAAGTTTTCCGCGTACGTCAGGTCGTTGCGCGGGTACATCATGGGTTGGCCCATGGAGTACTTGTAAACCATTGCGGCCAGGGTCGGCATCTTGGCAACCAGGCGGATCGCGGAAATTTCGCGATGCTGCGGGTTATTGATGTCGAGGGAGTCGTGATAGAAGGCCGACAGGGCGCCAACCACACCGCACATGACGGCCATCGGGTGGGCGTCGCGACGGAAGCCGTTGAAGAACGTCTTCAACTGCTCGTGAACCATGGTGTGGTTCTTCACCGTGCTGACGAACTGGGCTTTTTGCTCAGCTGTCGGCAATTCGCCATTTAGCAGCAGGTAGCAGGTTTCCAGGTAGTCCGATTTTTCTGCCAGTTGCTCGATCGGGTAGCCCCGGTGAAGCAAAATGCCATTATCGCCATCGATATAGGTGATCTTCGACTCGCAAGAGGCGGTCGACATGAAGCCTGGGTCGAAAGTGAAACGGCCCGTGGCCGTCAGGCCCCGTACGTCGATAACATCGGGACCAACGGTGCCGGTTAAAATGGGCAGCTCGACGGGGGCTGCGCCCTCGATGATCAACTGCGCTTTTTTGTCAGCCATGTGGCCTCCTATTTATGCTTCAAATCATCAGACAGACCCCCCACGCAGGGCCCGCACCACTATAGTGAGATAAATTCAGATGTCAATTTGCCTAAAGTCTTGCTCCAGAAGGCTTTAACCGTACTTTTTCCTCGAAATTGCCTGCCATTTACGCCTTTTATCCCGCCAGCGCAATCCGCTATTAGGGTGAGGTGCGCGCGTTGTCATTAGTAACCTAACTGTCTATACTCGGCCACCGACCGCCAAGGGCTTTTGGGCTTGCTTTCATTGGGGGTCGCACTCCCTGGGTGGTGCTTACCTGACCAGTCGCACTCCCCAACAACTTTGCCCTGATTGTTAGGGGCTCTTCAGTGTGAAAAAAAGCCGTGAATAGCCAACGACCTGTAAACCTAGACCTAAGGACCATCAAACTCCCCATCACCGGCGTTACGTCGTTCCTGCACCGTGTTTCCGGCATCATCCTGTTCCTGGGCTTGGGCATCATGCTTTATGCATTGAGCAAATCCCTGGGTTCCGAGGAAGGTTACGCCGAGGTGAAGGCATGCTTGACCAGCCCGCTGGCCAAGTTCGTAGCATGGGGTCTTCTGTCCGCTCTGCTGTATCACCTGGTAGCCGGCGTGCGCCACTTGATCATGGACATGGGCATCGGTGAGACGCTGGAAGGCGGCCGCCTGGGCTCGAAAATCATCATCGCCATTTCCGTGGTGCTGATCGTTCTGGCAGGAGTTTGGATATGGTAACCAGCGTAACGAATCTGTCGCGTTCGGGCCTCTATGACTGGATGGCACAGCGTGTGTCTGCGGTCGTTCTCGCGGCTTATTTCATTTTCCTGATCGGATACCTCGTGGCAAATCCGGGCATCGGCTATGAGCAATGGCACGGCCTGTTTTCCCACAATGCAATGCGAATCTTCAGTCTGCTGGCCCTTGTAGCCCTGGGCGCTCACGCCTGGGTCGGCATGTGGACCATCGCGACCGACTACCTGACGCCAATGGCGCTCGGCAAGTCCGCGACCGCAGTCCGTTTCCTCTTCCAGGCGGTATGCGGCGTTGCGATGTTCGCTTACTTCGTCTGGGGTGTGCAGATTCTTTGGGGTATCTGATTCATGGCTAACATTCCAACTATTTCCTTCGACGCCATCATTATTGGTGGCGGCGGTGCCGGCATGCGCGCAGCGCTGCAGCTGGCCCAGGGCGGTCACAAGACTGCCGTGATCACCAAGGTGTTCCCGACGCGTTCCCACACCGTATCGGCCCAGGGTGGCATCACCTGCGCCATCGCATCCGCCGACCCGAACGATGATTGGCGCTGGCACATGTACGATACCGTCAAGGGTTCCGACTACATCGGTGACCAGGACGCTATCGAATACATGTGCCAGGAAGGCCCGGCTGCGGTGTTCGAGCTGGACCACATGGGTCTGCCGTTCTCCCGTACCGAGCAAGGTCGTATCTACCAGCGTCCATTCGGCGGCCAGTCGAAGGATTACGGTAAAGGCGGCCAGGCTGCCCGTACCTGTGCCGCGTCCGACCGTACCGGTCACGCGTTGCTGCACACCCTGTATCAGGGCAACCTGAAGGCCGGTACCACGTTCCTGAACGAGTACTACGCGGTGGATCTGGTGAAGAATGCCGACGGTGCGTTCGTCGGCGTGATCGCCATCTGCATCGAAACCGGTGAAACCACCTATATCCGCGCCAAGGCTACCGTGCTGGCGACGGGCGGTGCAGGCCGTATCTACGCATCGACCACCAACGCCCTGATCAACACCGGTGACGGCGTTGGCATGGCATTGCGTGCCGGCGTGCCGGTGCAAGACATCGAAATGTGGCAGTTCCACCCAACCGGCATCGCCGGCGCCGGTGTACTGGTCACCGAAGGTTGCCGCGGTGAAGGCGGTTACCTGATCAACAAGCACGGCGAGCGTTTCATGGAGCGTTATGCGCCGAACGCCAAAGACTTGGCCGGCCGTGACGTTGTTGCCCGTTCCATGGTTAAAGAGATCATCGCCGGTAACGGCTGTGGCCCGAACGGCGACCACGTACTGCTCAAGCTCGATCACCTGGGCGAAGAAGTGCTGCACAGCCGCCTGCCAGGTATCTGCGAACTGTCCAAGACCTTCGCCCACGTTGACCCGGTGGTTGCTCCGGTGCCGGTTGTTCCGACTTGCCACTATATGATGGGCGGCGTGCCGACCAACATTCATGGCCAGGCGATCACCCAGAACGCCGAAGGCGTGGACGAGATCATTCACGGTCTGTTCGCGGTAGGCGAAGTGGCCTGCGTATCGGTGCACGGCGCCAACCGCCTGGGCGGCAACTCGCTGCTCGACCTGGTGGTATTCGGTCGCGCTGCCGGCCTGCACCTGGAAAAGGCACTGACCGACGGCATCGAATACGATGACGCCACCGATGCCAACATCGAAGCTGCCCTGGCACGCCTGAACGCTCTGAACGAGCGCACGGACGGTGAAGACGTGGCGACCCTGCGTCGCGAGCTGCAAAGCTGCATGCAGAACTACTTCGGTGTGTTCCGTACCGGCGAATACATGCAAAAAGGTATCGCCCAACTGGCTGACCTGCGCAAGCGCATCGCCAACGTCAAGATCAACGATAAGAGCCAGGCGTTCAACACCGCTCGTATCGAAGCCCTTGAGCTGCAAAACCTGTTGGAAGTGGCTGAAGCGACGGCGATCGCCGCCGAGGTTCGTAAAGAATCCCGTGGTGCCCACGCCCGTGAAGACTATGAAGACCGCGACGACGAAAACTGGTTGTGCCACACCCTGTACTTCCCGGGTGACAAGCGCGTAACCAAGCGTGCCGTGAACTTCTCGCCGAAGACGGTTCCGACGTTTGAACCGAAAATTCGGACTTACTAAGGGTGGCTGCCATGTTGAAAGTCAGTGTTTATCGCTACAACCCTGATCAGGACGCTGCGCCGTTCATGCAGGAATTCCAGGTCGATACCGGCGGTAAAGACCTGATGGTGCTGGATGTATTGGCACTGATCAAAGAGCAGGACGAGGGTTTCTCCTATCGTCGCTCTTGCCGTGAAGGTGTGTGCGGTTCCGACGGCATGAACATCAACGGCAAAAACGGCCTGGCGTGCATCACACCGCTGTCGGCCGTGGTCAAAGGCAACAAGCTGATCGTTCGTCCTCTGCCAGGTTTGCCGGTTATCCGTGACCTGGTCGTCGATATGAGCATCTTCTACAAGCAATACGAGAAAGTTAAGCCGTTCCTGCAGAACGACACGCCGGCTCCGGCCATCGAACGTCTGCAGTCCCCGGAAGAGCGCGAAAAGCTCGACGGTCTGTACGAGTGCATCCTGTGCGCTTGCTGCTCGACCTCCTGCCCGTCCTTCTGGTGGAACCCGGACAAGTTCCTGGGCCCGGCTGCCCTGCTGCAAGCGTACCGCTTCCTGGCAGACAGCCGTGACACCAAGACGTCCGAGCGACTGGCTTCGCTGGATGACCCGTTCAGCGTATTCCGCTGCCGCGGGATCATGAACTGCGTCAACGTATGTCCCAAAGGCCTGAACCCGACTAAGGCCATTGGTCACATCCGTAACATGCTGCTGCAAAGCGGCGTGTAACAGACGTTGTAATAAAGCAGGACCGTTGTGCCCGTAAATGCTGCGGCGCAGGCTTCAACCGGCGCCGTAGTTTTAACTTGAGCAGCGACTTACAAAGCCGCGGCTCTTATTTTGAAGAAATGAGACAAGCAGGGGCATTCGGGTTGGTACCCGAACTATCAGCGTGATCCTAAGTGGCTTGTTTTGGTCGCTGCACTTGGCCTTTTGCAAGCAAACTCGGTGTTTTCGCCGGTGGTGTCCCCAAATCGAGGGTGACCAAGCATGCAAGAAAGCGTGATGCAGCGCATGTGGAACAGCGGCTATCTTTCAGGTGGTAACGCTGCCTATGTGGAAGAGCTTTATGAGCTCTACCTGCACGACCCTAACGCTGTGCCAGAAGAATGGCGCACCAAATTTCAGACGTTGTCTTCAGACGGCAACGCTGCCACCGATGTATCGCATGCTGCGATTCGCGATCATTTCGTGCTGCTGGCAAAGAACCAGCGCCGCGCCCAACCGGTTTCCGCCGGCAGCGTGAGCAGTGAGCACGAGAAGAAGCAAGTTGAAGTACTGCGACTGATCCAGGCCTACCGGATGCGTGGCCACCAGGCGGCCCAGCTTGACCCGCTGGGGCTCTGGCAGCGTCCTGCACCGGCTGACCTGTCGATCAATCATTACGGCTTGACCAATGCCGATCTTGATACGACCTTCCGTGCCGGCGACCTGTTCATCGGCAAAGAGGAAGCGAGCCTACGCGAAATTCACGAAGCGTTGCAGCAGACATATTGCCGCACCATCGGCGCTGAATTCACGCATATCACCGATTCCGAGCAACGCCATTGGTTCCAGCATCGCCTGGAAGGCGTGCGTGGCCGTCCGGTGCTGTCCGCCGATGTGCGCAGCCACCTGCTGGAGCGCGTCACCGCAGCCGAAGGCCTGGAAAAATACCTGGGTACCAAATACCCGGGCACCAAGCGTTTCGGCCTGGAAGGCGGCGAAAGCCTGATCCCGATGCTCGACGAGCTGATCCAGCGTTCCGGTTCCTACGGCACCAAGGAAATCGTGATCGGCATGGCCCACCGTGGTCGCCTGAACGTGTTGGTCAACACCTTCGGCAAGAACCCGCGTGAGCTGTTCGACGAGTTCGAAGGCAAGAAGAAGGTAGAGCTGGGTTCCGGTGACGTTAAATACCACCAGGGCTTCTCGTCCAACGTCATGACCACAGGCGGTGAAGTTCACCTGGCCATGGCCTTCAACCCCTCCCACCTGGAAATCGTTTCCCCAGTGGTCGAGGGTTCGGTCCGTGCGCGCCAGGACCGTCGTAACGACACCAGCGGTGAAAAGGTCCTGCCGATTTCCATCCACGGCGACGCGGCATTCGCCGGTCAAGGCGTGGTCCTGGAAACCTTCCAGATGTCGCAGACCCGCGGCTTCAAGACCGGCGGTACCGTTCACATCGTAATCAACAACCAGGTTGGCTTCACCATCAGCAACCCGCTGGATGCGCGCTCCACCGAGTACGCCACCGACGTTGCCAAGATGATCCAGGCGCCGATCCTGCATGTGAATGGTGATGACCCGGAAGCCGTGCTGTTCGTGACCCAACTGGCTGTCGACTACCGCATGCAGTTCAAGCGTGACGTGGTGATCGATCTGGTTTGCTACCGCCGTCGCGGTCACAACGAAGCGGATGAACCAAGCGGCACCCAGCCGTTGATGTACCAGCAGATCACCAAGCAGCGCACCACCCGTGAGCTGTACGCCGAAAGCCTGACCAAGGCCGGTATCCTGGATGACGCGCGGGTTCAGGCGAAAATCGATGAATACCGCAACGCGCTGGACAATGGCCTGCATGTAGTAAAAAGCCTGGTCAAAGAGCCGAACAAAGAACTGTTCGTGGACTGGCGTCCGTACCTGGGTCACACCTGGACGGCGCGTCACGACACTTCGTTCGACCTCAAGACCCTGCAGGAACTGTCCGCCAAGCTGCTGGAAATTCCAGAAGGCTTCGTGGTGCAGCGCCAGGTTGCGAAGATCTACGAAGACCGTCAGAAGATGCAAGCCGGCGGCCTGCCGATCAACTGGGGTTACGCCGAAACCATGGCGTACGCGACCCTGGCGTTCGAAGGTCACCCGATCCGCATGACTGGCCAGGACATCGGCCGCGGTACGTTCTCGCACCGTCATGCCGTGCTGCACAACCAGAAAGACGCGGGCACCTACATCCCGTTGCAGAACCTGTACGAAGGCCAGCCACGTTTCGACCTGTACGATTCGTTCCTGTCCGAAGAAGCCGTACTGGCGTTCGAATACGGCTACTCCACCACCACGCCTAACGCGCTGGTGATCTGGGAAGCCCAGTTCGGCGACTTCGCCAACGGTGCCCAGGTGGTTATCGACCAGTTCATCACCAGCGGCGAGCACAAGTGGGGCCGTCTGTGCGGTCTGACCATGTTGCTGCCACACGGTTATGAAGGTCAGGGCCCTGAGCACTCCTCGGCCCGTCTGGAGCGTTACCTGCAGCTGTGCGCCGAGCACAACATCCAGGTGTGCGTGCCGACGACCCCGGCCCAGATCTACCACTTGCTGCGTCGCCAGGTGATCCGCCCGCTGCGCAAGCCGCTGGTCGTGCTGACACCGAAGTCGCTGCTGCGTCACAAGTTGGCCATCTCGACCCTGGAAGATCTGGCCGAAGGTTCGTTCCAGACCGTTATTCCGGAAATCGACACACTGGACGCGGCCAAGGTCACTCGCCTGATCCTGTGCAGCGGCAAGGTCTACTACGATCTGCTGGAAAAACGCCGTGCCGAAGGCCGCGAAGACATCGCCATCGTGCGTATCGAGCAGCTTTACCCGTTCCCGGAAGATGACCTCATGGAGATCATCGCGCCTTACACCAACCTCACGAACGCGGTGTGGTGCCAGGAAGAACCGATGAACCAGGGCGCCTGGTACAGCAGCCAGCATCATTTGCGTCGCAGTATCGGCAACCACAACAAGGCCCTGAGCCTTGAGTACGCCGGTCGTGATGCCTCTGCTGCACCTGCGTGTGGTTATGCGTCGATGCACGCCGAGCAGCAGGAAAAACTGCTGCAAGATGCTTTCACTGTTTAACGCCTTCGCGCTGACTGAAACCGAATTTTAAGGACCCACAGATAATGGCTATCGAAATCAAAGCCCCGTCATTCCCGGAATCGGTTGCCGATGGCACCGTTGCCACCTGGCACAAGAAACCAGGTGAGGCCGTCAAGCGTGACGACCTGATCGTCGACATCGAGACCGATAAAGTCGTTCTGGAAGTGTTGGCCGAAGCTGACGGCGTGCTGGGCGCAATCGTTGCCGAAGAAGGCGCTACCGTTCTGTCGAACCAGGTACTGGGTTCGATCGAAGAGGGCAGCGCTGCTGCAGCGCCTGCCGCCGCCGCTGCGCCGGCTGCTGCTTCGGCTCCGGCTGCCGCTCCGGCCGCTGGCGGTGAAGATCCAATCGCCGCACCGGCTGCGCGTCAGCTGGCTGAAGAAAACGGCATCAACCTGGCTTCCATCAAAGGCACCGGCAAAGACGGCCGTGTGACCAAGGAAGACGTGGTTGCCGCTGTCGAAGCCAAGAAGAACGCGCCCGCTGCCGCACCTGCCAAGGCTGCCGCACCGGCTGCCGCCGCGCCTGTGTTCGCTGCCGGCGACCGTACCGAGAAGCGCGTACCGATGACCCGTGTCCGTGCCACCGTGGCCAAGCGCCTGGTAGAAGCGCAGTCGAACATGGCGATGCTGACGACGTTCAACGAAGTCGACATGACCGAAGTCATGGCCCTGCGTTCGAAGTACAAGGATCTGTTCGAGAAGTCCCACAACGGCGTGCGCCTGGGCTTCATGTCGTTCTTCGTGAAAGCGGCCACCGAGGCGCTGAAACGCTTCCCGGCGGTCAATGCTTCCATCGACGGCGGCGACATCGTTTACCATGGCTATGCAGATATCGGCGTTGCCGTGTCCAGCGACCGTGGCCTGGTGGTTCCGGTTCTGCGTAACGCCGAATTGATGAGCCTGGCTGAAATCGAAGGCGGCATCGCCAACTTCGGCAAGAAAGCCCGTGATGGCAAGCTGACCATCGACGAGATGACCGGTGGTACCTTCACCATCACCAACGGTGGTACCTTCGGTTCGATGATGTCGACGCCGATCGTCAACCCGCCACAAGCCGCGATCCTGGGCATGCACAACATCATCCAGCGTCCGATGGCCATCAATGGCCAAGTCGTGATCCGCCCGATGATGTACCTGGCACTGTCTTACGATCACCGCCTGATCGATGGTAAAGAAGCCGTGACTTTCCTGGTGACCATCAAGAACCTGCTGGAAGACCCGGCTCGCTTGCTCCTGGATATTTAAGAGAAGCAGCTGCAAGCGCCAAGTTACAAGCTGCAGGAAAAAGCAGTTTGGCTTTTGCTTGCAGCTTGCGGCTGACAGCTTGTAGCTAATAGAGGATCTATTTTCATGTCTCAGAAATTTGACGTTGTAGTGATTGGTGCGGGCCCTGGCGGCTATGTTGCCGCCATCAAGGCCGCGCAACTGGGCCTCTCGACTGCTTGCATCGAAAAATACACTGACAAGGAAGGCAAACTGGCACTGGGCGGTACTTGCCTGAACGTTGGTTGCATTCCTTCCAAGGCGCTGCTGGACAGCTCCTGGAAATTCCACGAAGCCCAAGACGGCTTCGCGATCCACGGTATCAATCATGCTGGCGTGACCATGGACGTGCCAGCGATGGTCGGCCGTAAAGCCAACATCGTCAAAGGCCTGACTTCCGGCGTTGCCACCTTGTTCAAGGCCAACGGCGTCACTTCCCTGCAAGGCCACGGCAAACTGCTGGCCGGCAAGAAAGTCGAGATCACCAAGCCGGACGGTTCGGTTGAAGTCATCGAAGCCGAAAACGTGATCCTGGCCCCAGGTTCGCGCCCAATCGACATTCCACCGGCTCCGGTCGACCAGAACGTGATCGTCGATTCGACCGGCGCCCTGGAATTCCAGGCAGTGCCTAAGCGTCTGGGCGTGATCGGCGCCGGCGTGATTGGCCTGGAGCTGGGTTCGGTATGGTCCCGCCTGGGTTCGCAAGTGACCGTGCTGGAAGCCCTGGACACGTTCCTGCTGGCCGCCGACACCGCTGTGTCCAAAGAAGCGCTGAAAACCCTGACCAAACAAGGTCTGGACATCAAGCTGGGCGCTCGCGTGACCGGCTCGAAGGTCAACGGCGAAGAAGTGGTCGTGACCTACACCGACAAGGATGGCGAACAGACCATCACCTTCGACAAGCTGATCGTAGCCGTTGGTCGCCGTCCAGTGACCACCGACCTGCTGGCAGCTGACAGCGGCGTGAACATCGACGAGCGTGGCTTCATCCACGTTGACGATCACTGCGCTACCACCGTGCCTGGCGTCTACGCCATTGGCGACGTGGTGCGCGGCATGATGCTGGCGCACAAGGCTTCCGAAGAAGGCATCATGGTTGTCGAGCGCATCAAGGGTCACAAAACCCAGATGAACTACGACCTGATTCCATCGGTTATCTACACTCACCCGGAAATTGCATGGGTCGGCAAGAACGAACAGCAGTTGAAAGCTGAAGGCGTTGAAGTTAACGTCGGCACCTTCCCGTTCGCCGCTTCTGGCCGTGCCATGGCAGCCAACGACACCGGTGGTTTTGTCAAAGTCATCGCTGATGCCAAGACTGACCGCGTATTGGGCGTCCACGTGATTGGCCCAAGCGCTGCAGAACTGGTTCAGCAAGGCGCAATCGGTATGGAATTCGGCACCAGTGCCGAGGACCTGGGCATGATGGTCTTCTCCCATCCAACCCTGTCCGAAGCGTTGCACGAAGCTGCGTTGGCAGTGAATGGCGGCGCCATCCACATCGCCAACCGCAAGAAGCGCTAAGCGAGATAATAAGAAACCACGGCGGAGTTGCCCGTCGTGAGCCTTGTGCGCAAGACTCACCGCGGAATATCCGCTGGACGCAGCCTTGCGCAGCTTTACGGGCCATAAGCCCCGCAAGTTGCGCAAGCAGCAGTCACAGGTGGCGCGGCACTCATAATGAGCGCAGCGCCGAATGCGCAGTACCTAACGAAGACGGTAAAAAGCATGAATCTTCACGAGTATCAGGGTAAGCAGCTGTTCGCTGAATACGGCCTGCCAGTTTCCAAGGGCTACGCAGTAGACACCCCGGAAGCGGCAGCAGAAGCTTGCGACAAAATCGGTGGCACCGAGTGGGTTGTCAAAGCCCAGGTCCACGCAGGTGGTCGCGGTAAAGCGGGCGGCGTTAAGCTGGTTCGCAGCAAAGAAGACGCCAAGGCCTTCGCACAGCAGTGGCTGGGCAAGCGTCTGGTGACTTACCAGACTGATGCCAATGGCCAGCCAGTCACCAAGATCCTGGTTGAATCGTGCACTGATATCGCTAAAGAGCTGTACCTGGGCGCTGTCGTTGACCGTTCGAGCCGTCGCATCGTGTTCATGGCTTCCACCGAAGGTGGCGTGGACATCGAGAAGATCGCTCACGAAACCCCAGAAAAAATTCTGAAAGCCACTATCGATCCACTGGTTGGCGCTCAGCCGTTCCAGGGTCGCGAGCTGGCTTTCCAGCTGGGCCTGGAAGGCAAGCAAGTTGCCCAGTTCGCCAAGATCTTCGTAGGTCTGGCCAAACTGTTCCAGGACCACGATCTGGCCCTGCTGGAAGTGAACCCGCTGGTGATCAAGGCTGACGGCGATCTGCACTGCCTCGACGCCAAGATCAACATCGACGCCAACGCCATGTACCGTCAGCCTAAGCTGAAGACTTTCCACGATCCGTCGCAAGACGATCCGCGCGAAGCGCACGCTGCCAAGTTCGAACTGAACTACGTAGCCCTGGAAGGTAACATCGGTTGCATGGTCAACGGTGCTGGCCTGGCCATGGGTACCATGGACATCGTCAACCTGCATGGCGGCAAGCCAGCCAACTTCCTCGACGTGGGCGGCGGTGCTACCAAGGAACGCGTTACCGAAGCGTTCAAGATCATCCTGTCCGACTCCAACGTCGCTGCAGTACTGGTCAACATCTTCGGCGGCATCGTTCGTTGCGACATGATTGCCGAAGGCATCATCGGCGCAGTGAAAGAAGTCGGCGTTAAAATCCCGGTTGTTGTGCGCCTTGAAGGTAACAACGCTGAACTGGGCGCTAAAGTACTGGCAGAAAGCGGTTTGAACATCATCGCGGCTACCAGCCTGACCGACGCTGCTCAACAAGTTGTCAAAGCTGCGGAGGGCAAATAATGAGCGTCCTGATCAATAAAGACACCAAAGTTATCTGCCAGGGTATTACCGGTTCGCAAGGTAGTTTCCACACCCAGCAAGCCATCGAATACGGCACCAAGATGGTTGGTGGCGTAACGCCGGGCAAAGGCGGTACCGAGCACCTGGGCCTGCCAGTGTTCAATACCGTGAAAGATGCTGTAGCTGCCACTGGCGCCACCGCCAGCGTGATCTACGTTCCAGCTCCTTTCTGCAAGGACTCCATCCTGGAAGCGGCATTCGGCGGCATCAAGCTGATCGTCTGCATCACCGAAGGCATTCCTACCCTGGACATGCTGGACGCTAAAGTTAAGTGCGACGAACTGGGCGTAGTCCTGATCGGCCCTAACTGCCCAGGCGTGATCACCCCAGGCGAATGCAAGATCGGCATCATGCCAGGTCACATTCACTTGCCAGGTAAAGTCGGTATCGTTTCCCGTTCCGGCACCCTGACCTACGAAGCTGTGAAGCAGACCACTGACGCCGGTTTCGGTCAGTCGACTTGCGTCGGCATCGGCGGTGACCCGATCCCAGGCTCCAACTTCATCGATATCCTGAAGCTGTTCCAGGAAGACCCTAAGACCGAAGCGATCGTGATGATCGGCGAGATCGGCGGTTCGGCTGAAGAAGAAGCGGCTGCCTATATCAAGGCTCACGTGACCAAGCCGGTTGTTTCCTACATCGCTGGTGTGACTGCCCCTGCGGGCAAGCGCATGGGCCATGCTGGTGCAATCATCTCCGGCGGCAAAGGCACTGCGGACGAGAAATTCGCTGCACTGCAAGACGCAGGCGTTAAAACCGTGCGTTCGCTGGCAGACATCGGCAAGGCCCTGGCCGAGCTGACCGGTTGGGCTGTCAAGTAAGCCTCGCGCTTAGCTGACGCTTCACCACACAAAGGCCACCTTCGGGTGGCCTTTGTGCATTTTGGGTTCAGCAAAATTCCCTGAGGTTGGCAGGGATGCAAATGTGGGAGGGGGCTTGCCCTAATGCCAGTCAGTTAAGGCTTTGAAGGGGTAAAAAGTGACCTGTGGCGAGGGAGGTCCCGCTAACTCTTCGATTTAGCGCTGTCGCGCAGCAAACTGGAACCCCTGTGGTGAGCGGGGCAAGCCCGCTCACCACAAGAGTGCGATCGTTTGAAATAGCTTATGTAAGGTTAAAAATTTCAAAGCGAAATTTTAATCCTTAATAATCAATAAGTTGTTTTATGTTTGATAAGGGCTTGCTCCCTCGCCACAGATACAGTGTTGTCCCTTAACTGGCTGGCATTAGGGCTTGCCCCCGATAGCGGTATGCCAGTCACCTGATGTATTGACTGAACCACCGCCATCGGGGGCAAGTCGCACCGCCCCTCCCACATTTGATCGTATTACCAAAATAAAGTATGAAAACGCGACATTCAGATGTCGCTTATCGGACAGTCCGCCCCGCAACAGTGCGTTCTTCAAGCTAATTCTGTACCCTGGCCGCCTCTTTATGCGTGCGCCTCCCAAAAGGAAGCTCCGCGCTAGACCGGCCGGCCCCATCAGGGCCGGCGGTATTTCCCTCATCCACAGGGAATCCCCCTCTAAATTCCGATTCAGCAGTGTGGTATTTCCTTAAATGAAAGTGTTGAAAAGCCAGGACATCCT
The DNA here is from genome assembly GCF_036688725.1 of Pseudomonas lactucae. NCBI lineage: Bacteria > Pseudomonadati > Pseudomonadota > Gammaproteobacteria > Pseudomonadales > Pseudomonadaceae > Pseudomonas > Pseudomonas lactucae. The sequence continues at coordinate 111,459 of NZ_JAQQPT010000020.1, forward strand.
GGCGTTGGGCTTTATGACCTTTGCCCTGTTCGTGGGCGCCGGCAATATCATTTTCCCGCCTATCGTAGGTTTGCAGTCCGGGCCTCACGTCTGGATGGCAGCGTTGGGCTTCCTGATCACTGCGGTCGGCCTGCCGGTGGTCACCGTGATCGCCCTGGCCAAGGTCGGCGGTGGTATGGACGCGTTGAGCAGCCCGATCGGCAAGATCGCCGGTGGCCTGCTCGCGGCGGCGGCGTATCTGGCGGTAGGCCCGCTGTTCGCCACCCCGCGTACCGCAACCGTGTCCTTTGAAGTCGGCCTGGCGCCGCTGACGGGCGAGAGCCCGCTGGCACTGTTCCTCTACAGCTCGGTGTACTTTCTGGTGGTGTTCTTCGTCTCGCTGTACCCAGGCCGTCTGCTGGACACCGTGGGTCGCTTCCTCGCGCCGTTGAAGATCATCGCCCTGGCCATCCTGGGGATTGCCGCGTTTGTGTTGCCGGTCGGTGAAGTGGGGGTCGCCACCCCGGAATACGTGGCCGCACCGTTTTCCCAGGGCTTTATCAATGGTTACCTGACCATGGATACCCTGGGCGCGCTGGTATTCGGTATCGTGATCGTCAACGCGATCCGTTCTCGTGGTGTCGAGTCGCCCAAGCTCATCACGCGTTACGCGATCATTGCCGGGTTGATTGCCGGTGTAGGTTTGGCGCTGGTGTACATCAGCCTGTTCCGCCTCGGGGCGGGCAGCCATGAAGTGGCGGCTGGTGCTGCCAATGGCGCCGCCGTATTGCACGCCTATGTGCAACACACCTTCGGCTCCCTGGGCAGCGGCTTTCTCGCGGTACTGATTTCCCTGGCGTGCCTGGTGACCGCCGTGGGCCTCACCTGCGCCTGCGCCGAATACTTCAGCCGCATCCTGCCGCTGTCCTACAAGACCCTGGTGGTGATCCTGGCGCTGTTCTCGCTGTTCGTGTCCAACCTGGGCCTGACCAAGCTGATCGCGTTTTCGATTCCGGTGCTGACCGCGATCTACCCGCCGTGCATCGTGCTGGTGGCGCTGAGCTTCTGCAAAGACTTCTGGCGGGAGCAGGGCCGTATCGTTGGCCCGGTGATGCTGGTGTCGTTCATCTTCGGCTGTATCGATGCGCTCAAGGGCGCGGGCTTGGCGGGCTGGATGCCTTCGCCGTTGGCCAACCTGCCGTTGAGCGAACAAGGCCTGGCTTGGCTGGTGCCGTCGGTGATGGTCCTGGTTGTGGCGGTGGTGATTGACCGTCTGCTCGGCAAACGCAGCGAAGCGATCGCATAACCAGCGGATCACAGGCGCTACTGAAATGCCCCGTATCAATCGATACGGGGCATTTTTTATGCTTAATAGGCGACGACCTTCTAAAGTTTGAACTCGGTCAGTGTGGGAAGGAGCAGGTCGCACCGCCCCTCCCACGGTTGGACCGCATTCCGCCATCATTCACCTTGTCATAGGGCCCGCATGTCGTTCATCGAAACCAACCAAGTCCACCTGCTTGCCGCGCTCTGGTTCGTCCTGTGCTGGGGCGGCTACACCCGTTATGCCACCTGGAAGGCCCGCGACACGGCCTGCCTGGCCAGTGTGTTGCATCTGTACCGCGAGGACTGGATGCGTCGGATGCTGCTGCGGGACAACCGTATCGCCGATGCCAGCGTGATCGGCAACCTGGAGCGCAATGCCTCGTTCTTCGCCTCCAGCACCTTGATCATCCTCGCCGGCATTCTCACTGTACTCGGCGCCTCCGAGCGGGCCGTGTCGTTGCTGGCGGATATTCCCATGGTGCAGCAGGCGTCCCAGGGCATGTCGGAAATCAAGCTGTTGTGCCTGGCGCTGGTGTTTGTCTATGCGTTCTTCACGTTCAGTTGGTGCATGCGCCAGTACAACTTCGCGGCAGTGCTGGTGGGGTCGGCGCCGATGATCGGTGAGCGGCTGGTGTCGGAGCAGGAGCGCAAGGCGTTTGCGTTGCGCGCGGCGCGGGTGATTTCCATGGCCGCCAACCAGTTCAACTTTGGCCTGCGCGCGTATTACTTCGGCATGACCATGTTGGCGTGGTTCGTCAGCCCTTGGCTGTTCATGTTGATGAGTGCCGGGGTGGTGTTCGTGCTGTATCGCCGCGAGTTTCATTCCGACGTACTGCAAGTGATGGTGTATACGCAGACGGATACGACGCTGTCCGACACTGTTAAAGAGACGGCTTAGTCCGCGTCGGCGTATTAACGCAGCGAATAAAAACAGCAGACAAAGTAAAGCCCGCTATCTAAGCGGGCTTTCTTTATGCAGCCAAGCTACTTCAAGCCGCGGTATCAGGAACCGGTGGCAGGGGTAGCAGGTGCTGCTTCTTTTGCGGCGGCTTCGTTCGATTCAGCCTGAGATTTGGCAGCTTCGGCGTTTTCTTTCGCAGCGTCGTTCACTTTATCCTGAGCCTTGGCCATGTCTTTCTGAGCTTGCTCGGAATGTGCGGCGGCGTCTTGGGCTTTGTCTTCGGATTTTTTGTCGCAGGCAGCCAGGCCGAGGGCAGCGGCGAGCATCATGGAAATAGCTAAAGTCTTGCGCATGGGGTGTTTCTCCTTATTGAAGATATCTACTGGCCTTTCGAGCCTGAGGGGTCAGCATTAGTTCCTTTTATTGCGCAGATATATATACCGCGTGCGCCAAGGAACTTTCACCCGCACCGCCTACTCAGCGGATACCCAACATATAAGAGTCTGGACCAATGACCGAAAACTCACTGTTAGCACGTGCCAGGCGCTTTGTTGGCGCGTTGCGCCATTGCCAGGTGTTGGGCATTTGCGTGCATGCGGCAAGCGAGGAGGGCATGACACTCATGCTGCCCTATGCGCCGGCTATCGTAGGCGACCCGGAGACGGGGGTGATCCACGGCGGCGCCTTGACCTCGCTGATGGATACGGCGTGCGGCATGGCTACCCTGTGCGTTTTGCCGGAATTCGAGGTGTGCCCGACCCTCGACCTGCGTATCGATTACATGCATCCCGCCGAACCGCATAAACCGGTGTACGGCTTCGCCCAATGCTATCGGGTGACCACCGACGTGATTTTTACCCGTGGCGTCGCTTATCAGGACGACCCGGAACAGCCCATCGCCCATGGGGTGGGTACGTTCATGCGCATGGGCAAACGCCTCAAGGGCTCCCAAGGATTGGGCAGCACGATCAAGGGAGAGCAGGCATGACGCATCGATTCAAGACCCGGCTGGAACAGGCTCACACGCGGGGCAGCTATGAAGCGCTGCTGGCGCTGATCCCCTACGCCAAGCTGATTGGCGTCGAATGCACCCGGCAAGGCGACGATTTGCTGTTTCGCCTGCCCGCCAACAAGGACAACATTGGTAACCCGATATTGCCGGCGCTGCACGGCGGGGTGATTGCCGGCTTTATGGAAGTATCCGCAGCGCTGCATCTGCTGGTGTTTACCGGTGCGCCGGGCCTGCCGAAAATCATCGACTTCTCCCTGGATTACCTGCGCGCCGGGCAGTTTCGCGACACTTACGCCAAATGCCAGGTGTGGCGCCAGGGGCGACGAGTGGCGAATGTGGCGATTACCGCCTGGCAAAGCACCCAGGCGGAACCGATTGCCACCGCTCGTGCGCATTTCAAAATCGAGGAACCGGCTCGCCCTTGAAATCCTGGTCTTAGCCCCCAACTTTGATGACAACCCGCCGCCAACCCTTTCGGGGGCGGCCACTGCCATCCAATTGGAGTTTGATGACCATGAGTGTGGAAACTCAAAAGGAAACCCTGGGCTTCCAGACCGAGGTGAAGCAACTGCTGCACCTCATGATCCATTCGCTGTATTCCAACAAGGAAATCTTCCTTCGCGAATTGATCTCGAACGCCTCTGACGCTGTCGACAAATTACGTTTCGAAGCCCTGTCCAAGCCGGAGTGGCTGGAAGGTGGCGCGGAACTGAAAATCCGCGTGAGCTTCGACAAGGACGCCAAGACCGTCACCCTCGAAGACAACGGGATCGGCATGAGCCGTGACGATGCGATCACCCATCTGGGGACCATCGCCAAATCCGGCACCGCCGATTTCATGAAGAACCTGTCGGGCGACCAGAAGAAAGACTCGCACCTGATCGGCCAGTTCGGCGTGGGCTTCTACTCGGCCTTCATCGTTGCCGACAAGGTTGAAGTGTTCAGCCGCCGTGCCGGCCTTGACGCCAGCGAAGGCGTGCACTGGGCCTCCAAAGGCGAGGGCGAGTTTGAAATCGCCACGATCGACAAGGCTGATCGCGGCACGCGCATCGTGCTGCACCTCAAAGACGGTGAAGACGAATTTGCCGATGGCTGGCGCCTGCGCAACATCATCAAGAAGTACTCCGACCACATTGCGCTGCCGATCGAGCTGCCCAAAGAACAGGCAGCCGCCGAAGGCGAAGAGGCTTCCGCCCAGGAATGGGAAGTGGTCAACCGTGCCAGCGCCCTGTGGACCCGTCCTCGCACCGAAGTGAAGGATGAGGAATACCAGGAGTTCTACAAGCACATCGCCCACGACTACGAGAACCCGCTGAGCTGGAGCCACAATAAGGTCGAAGGCAAGCTGGAATACAGCTCGCTGCTCTACGTGCCGGCCCGTGCGCCGTTCGACCTGTACCAGCGCGAAGCGCCCAAAGGCCTGAAACTCTACGTACAGCGTGTGTTCGTGATGGACCAGGCGGAATCATTCCTGCCGCTGTACCTGCGCTTCATCAAGGGCGTTGTCGACTCCAATGACCTGTCGCTGAACGTGTCGCGGGAGATCCTGCAAAAAGACCCGATCATCGACTCCATGAAGTCGGCGCTGACCAAGCGTGTCCTCGACATGCTGGAAAAACTGGCGAAGAACGAGCCTGAGCAATACAAGGGCTTCTGGAAAAACTTCGGCCAGGTCATGAAGGAAGGCCCGGCGGAAGATTTCGCCAACAAGGAAAAAATTGCCGGTCTGCTGCGTTTTGCCTCGACTCAAGGCGAAGACGGCGAGCAAGTGGTGTCCCTGGCCGAGTACCTGGCGCGCGCCAAGGAAGGTCAGGACAAGATCTACTACCTGACCGGCGAAACCTACGCGCAGGTCAAGAACAGCCCGCACCTGGAAGTCTTCCGCAAGAAAGGCATCGAAGTGCTGCTGCTGACCGACCGTATCGATGAGTGGTTGATGAGCTACCTCAGCGAGTTCGATGGCAAGACCTTCGTCGACGTGGCCCGTGGTGACCTGGACCTGGGTAACCTGGACTCCGAAGAAGAGAAGAAGGAAGCCGAAGAAGCCGCCAAGGCCAAAGAAGGCCTGGTTGAGCGGATCAAGACTGCCCTGGGCGATGCCGTCAGCGAAGTGCGGGTTTCCCACCGTCTGACCGACTCCCCGGCGATCCTGGCCATCGGCGAGCAGGACCTGGGCATGCAGATGCGTCAGATCCTCGAAGCCAGCGGTCAGAAGGTTCCGGATTCCAAGCCGATCTTCGAATTCAACCCGGCTCACCCGCTGATCGAGAAACTCGACGGCGAGCAGAGCGAAGAGCGGTTTGGCGACCTGTCGCACATCCTCTTCGACCAAGCGGCCCTGGCCGCTGGCGACAGCCTCAAAGATCCGGCCGCCTATGTGCGCCGACTGAACAAGCTGTTGGTTGAACTGTCGGTTTAACACCGTTGTAGAAAAACCCGCTTCGGCGGGTTTTTTCGTTCTAGTGCACCTCAACTGGAGAGAATGATGAGCCAAGTCACTGTGCGTTCCGTGGTCTATCAGATTGATGGCCAGTCTTATGAGAGCCGCCTGGCGTTCGATGCGAGCCACAAGGGCCCGTTGCCGGGCCTGCTGATGGCGCCGAACTGGATGGGCGTGAGTGCCGGTGCTGAAGAGATCGCCAAAAGCGTCGCCGGCAAGGGGTACGTGGTGCTGATCGCCGACCTGTACGGGCAAACTGTGCGTCCGTCGAATGGCGATGAAGCCGGGGCGGCGATGATGCCGTTGAAGAATGACCGGCCGTTACTGAACAAGCGCATGCAGGCGGCCCTTGAGCAACTGCAAGGCCAGACCGAAGCGGCTGTTGATACCTCCAGGCTGGCGACGTTCGGCTTCTGCTTTGGCGGTTGCTGTTCGCTGGAGCTGGCCCGCACGGGCGCGCCATTGAAGGCTGCGGTGTCGTTCCACGGCACCCTCGACACGCCAAACCCGGCGGACGCCAACAACATCAAGGGCTCGGTGCTGGTGTTGCATGGCGCCTCCGACCCGCTGGTGCCCAAAGAACAGCTGCCGGCGTTTGAAGATGAAATGAACGCGGCGGGCGTGGATTGGCAACTGCTGAGCTACGGCGGCGCGGTGCATTCCTTTACCGACCCCGACGCCAATGTGCCAGGCAAGATGATGTACGACGCAAAGACTGCTGCACGGGCCTTCCGGTCGATGCATAACTTGTTGGATGAAGTGTTCAAGGGCTAAAACTTCAGCGCCTGTTCGGGCGTCATCGGGGGCGGTGCGACGATTCGACTTGCCCCCGATAAGCTATTTCGCCGGCAACTCAATTCTTTCGGATTCACCCGGCACCGTCGGCCAATCCCCAGCCGCCCAGCGCTGCCTCGCCCGCTCGATCACCGCGGGATCGCTCGCGACAAAATTCCAATTGATCCGCCGCGGTCCATCCAGCGGCGCGCCGCCAAACACCACCAGGTGGCAATCGGAGTCGGCACACACGGTCATCGCCTGTCCGCTCGGCAATACCACCAGGCTCTGCGCCTGCAACGGTTCGCCGTCGAGCTGCGCGTCACCTGCCAGCACGTACAGCGCGCGTTCCTCATGCTCATCCGGGATCAGCAGGGTGGTTGCCGTCTGCATCCGTACCTCGGCATATAACGTGGGCGACAGCACCGGTACCGGCGATTTGAGGCAGAACCCACTGCCGGCGATCAGGCGAATGTGCACACCCAGGTTATCGCTCACCGGCAGGCTCGCCGCCGGGTGATGGCTGTAATGCCCCGGTCCCGTTTCATGGTCTTTGGGTGAGGCCAGCCATACTTGCAACCCGTGCAGGCTGAACCCGCTGGCCTTGAGCGCCTCGGGCGTGCGTTCCACGTGGGCAATCGCGCTGCCGGCGGTCATCCAGCTGACATCGCCGGCCTGTACCACCTGATCGGAACCCAGGCTGTCCTTGTGCTGCAACGCGCCTTCGAACAGATAGGTGAGGGTGGACAGCCCAATATGCGGGTGCTGGCGGATATTCATGCCGCTGCCCGCTGCATAGCGGGTTGGCAGCATATGGTCGAAAAACACAAAGGGCCCGACGCTGCGACATTCTCGCGATGGCAGCGGGCGCAGGATCGGTTGGCCTTCGACATCTTCCTGGCGAGGGCGGATCACGGTGAGGGGGGTCATGGTGCGTCCCAATCTGAGCGGGTTAGTTCGCGTTGAGCATAACCCGCTCGGCGAGAGACTGCTGCTATTGACTGAAAGCCCCTTCCGACAACGTGGTCTGGATGTTGATCTCGGCGGTGGTCATCAGCTTGTGCACGGGGCATTTGTCGGCCACGCGGTGCAGTTCGTCACGTTGTGCGTCGGTGAGCACGCCTTTGAGGGTCAGTTTGACGTTGAGTGTGTATTTGCCCTTTTGCTCCTCGGCGGCATCGTGGGTGACTTCTACGGTGACGCCGGTGAGCGGGATGTCTTTCTTCTGTGCATACAGCCTGACGGTCAGGGCCTTGCACGACGCCAGTGCGGCATCGAAGTAATCATGGGGGGAGGGCGCAGAATCGTCGCCGCCCAGGCTTTTGGGCAGGTCGGTAAACAGCTCGTGGTTATTGATGTTGACGCTGTGGCGGAAGTTTTCAGCGTTCAGCGTATTCACGGTAACAGGCATGGCGAACCTCATGGAGTGGCAGGATGAAGGTCATGCAGTTATAGAGCATGCGGGCACCCCGGTGTTCCGTGTTTTCCCTCGATGAACCCTGGCGGGTTGCTGAAGGTCTACCCGTATCAGCCCCTATCGAGGTTTCACCGTGCCCTGGACCCACCTGAGTCTTGCCTTGTTACTGGGCGCCAGCAGCCTTGCCGTGCAGGCCCGCGACTATGCCTACAGCGATGCGCACCTGCATTACGTGGATTTTTTCCAGGAAACGGCAGGCATGGACAACTTGCTCAAGGCCATGCAGGAACATCGCATCGAACATGTGATGATTTCCGGCATTCCCGTGGCGAAGAAATGGCACGAAGACGAGCCCAAGCGTCCGCGCTATTACGCGGGTGATGATGCCGATGCCTATTGGTACAGCGCCACGGATGTGATCGTCGCCGCCGCCGTGAACAAGCTCACCGCCGAGCAGCGTCAGCACTTCCATCCGTTTCTGAGCGGCTTCAACCCCAATGACAAGAACTCCGACGCACATATCCAGCGCATGCTCGACCTCAACCCAGGGCTGTGGCAGGGCATTGGCGAGGTCTTCACCCGGCACGACGACCTCACGGCCCTGACATCCGGCGACACCCCGCGCGCCAACAACGAAGCCATGACACGCATCTATCACCTGGCCGCCGAAAACGACCTGCCGGTGATGCTGCACTCCAATATCACCTCCAAGCGCGAGCGCAACCCGCTGTACCTGGCCGAAGTGGAGCAGCCGCTGCGCAACCATCCACATACCCGGTTTATCTGGGCGCATGCGGGCACCAGCAAGGAGATCCACCGGCATCAGGTGCAACTGGATTTTTTATTGCCCACCTTGGATCGCCTGTTGGAGGCTTACCCCAATCTGTACATTGACCTGTCCTGGAGCATGCTCACGCCGTATTTGCTGGACGAGGCGGGCAAGCCCCGGCCGGAGTGGGTAAAGCTGGTGGAGCGCTTCCCGGACCGGTTCATGCTGGGCTCGGACGTCGTCGGGCGTTTCAATAAGCTGGGTAAGGAAATGCGCCGCTTTGGCCCTTTCCTTGACGCGTTGCCCGAGGACATTGCCCGCAAGGTGGCGCGGGATAACTTTCTGGCGGTCCTGCCGAAGACTGCGCGTGATAGCTCGGCACATTAGCGGTGTGTCAGACATGCCGCCAACGCAGTCTCGCCAAGGCTCGACAGCTGCTACGCATCGGCACGCACGTTTCAAATAGGGTCACCCATAAAAAAGCCCCGAACCAGTCGGGGCTTTTTCATGGATCAAGCTACACGGCTTACTTGCCCTGCCAGCGTTTCAGTACCAGGGTGGCGTTGGTGCCACCGAAGCCGAAGCTGTTGCTCATCACGGTGTCGATTTTGACGTTCTCAACGGTCTTGGTCAGGATCGGCATATCGGCGACGACCGGGTCGATCTCGTCGATGTTGGCCGAACCGGCCATGAAGTTGCCTTCCATCATCAGCAGGCAGTAGATCGCTTCGTGAACGCCGGCGGCGCCCAGGGAGTGACCGGACAGGCTCTTGGTGGAGCTGATCTTCGGAGCCTTGTCGCCGAATACCGCACGCACACCTTCCATTTCCTTGGCATCGCCGACTGGAGTCGAAGTGCCGTGGGTGTTCAGGTAGTCGATCGGGGTATCGACAGTGGACATCGCCATCTGCATGCAACGGATGGCGCCTTCACCGCTTGGCGCAACCATGTCGTAGCCGTCGGAAGTAGCGCCGTAGCCGACGATTTCCGCGTAGATCTTGGCGCCACGGGCCAGAGCGTGTTCCAGCTCCTCGACCACTACCATGCCGCCACCGCCGGCGATGACGAAACCGTCACGCTTGGCGTCGTAGGCGCGGGAGGCTTTTTCCGGGGTTTCGTTGTACTGCGTGGACAGTGCGCCCATGGCGTCGAACAGGAACGACTGACTCCAATGCTCTTCTTCACCGCCGCCGGCGAACACGATGTCCTGCTTGCCCAACTGGATCTGCTCGACAGCGGTACCGATGCAGTGAGCACTGGTGGCGCAGGCGGAGGAGATCGAGTAGTTCACGCCCTTGATCTGGAATGGCGTGGCCAGGCAGGCGGAAACGGTGCTGCCCATGGTCCGCGTTACACGGTACGGGCCAACGCGCTTCACGCCTTTTTCGCGCAGGATGTCCAGCGCTTCCATCTGGTTCAGGGTGGATGCGCCGCCGGAGCCGGCGATCAGGCCGGTACGTACGTTCGACACCTGGTCTTCGCTCAGGCCGGAGTCAGCAATCGCATCCTTCATGGCCAGGTAGGCGTAGGCGGCAGCGTGGCCGACGAAGCGATAGATCTTGCGATCGATCAGTTCTTCGAGAGGCAGGTCGATGGAGCCGGAAACCTGGCTACGCAGACCCATTTCGGCATATTCCGGGTTGAAGCGGATGCCAGGGCGACTTGCACGCAGGTTAGCGGTGACGGTCTCTTTGTCATTGCCCAGGCAAGAAACGATGCCCAGACCAGTGATAACGACGCGGCGCATGCGGATAACCCTTTAAAAGTTGTCAGTGGAAGTGAATACGCCGACCCGAAGGCCTTCGGCAGTATAGATCTCGCGACCGTCGACGCTCACCGAACCATCGGCGATGGCCAGGTTCAGCTTGCCCTTGAGGACGCGCTTGATTTGAATGTTGTAGGTGACTTTTTTGGCGGTCGGCAGGACCTGGCCAAAGAACTTCACTTCGCCCGAACCCAGGGCGCGACCGCGGCCGGGCAGGCCCTGCCAGCCGAGGAAGAAGCCGACCAGTTGCCACATGGCGTCGAGGCCCAGGCAGCCCGGCATCACAGGGTCGCCTTCGAAATGGCAGGCGAAGAACCACAGGTCCGGATTGATATCCAGCTCGGCGACCAATTCACCTTTGCCGTACTTGCCACCCTCTTCGCTGATATGGGTGATGCGATCCACCATCAGCATGTTCGGGGCGGGCAGTTGCGCGTTACCTGGGCCGAACAGCTCACCGCGACTGCAGCGCAGCAGGTCTTCCCGGGTAAAGGCGTTTTGTTTGGTCATGCGAGCTCCTCAATAATCCCATGCGGCAGGGTAGGGCAAATCTTCCCGAACCGAATGAAGCGTTCATGCCTCATGTCGGCAGCCTACTCATAGACTATTGCGTTGTAGTGAAAGTCACAGCGTCAAGGCACTGAATGTACACTTGTTCACTGAAATTTTAAACCGGGCCTGTCTGTCGACCCGTTTGGGTGCCTAAGACTGCCGCACTTTCGCCTTTCACGCCAGTCACAGTTGGCATAATGGCCCGGAGCTATTGCACCCAGCGCTGCAGGATTTGCTGCAAATCGGTGCGTTTGAACGGCTTGGCCAGGTAATCGTTCATTCCCGCTGCCAGGCAAGCTTCCCGGTCGCCCTGCAAGGCATTGGCGGTCAGCGCGATGATCGGCAGGTCGGCGCATCCCGGCAGCTGGCGAATCTGTCGCGTGGCCTCGTAGCCATCGATCAGGGGCAGTCGGCAATCCATCAGGATTGCCGTAAAGATCAGGCTCTCGGCGCTGCGGATCGCTTCGGCGCCGTCGGTGGCCAGGCTCACTTCAAACCCCAGGCTGCGCAGCATGGCCTCGACCACCGTACGGTTGACCGGGTTGTCTTCCACCAACAACACATGGCGGCCATCCCCCGCGCCGGTTTTGCCGCCAGCGTCGGCGGCGACTGCCGGAAGGCTGTGCTGGTCGATGGCCAGCGGGATTTGCAGGGTAAACACCGAACCAAGACCTTCTTCGCTCTCGGCGCGCAGGGTGCCGCCCATGCGCTCGGCCAGGGTGCGTGCGATGGGCAGGCCCAGGCCGGTGCCGCCGTAACGTCTTGAAATGGAACTGTCGGCTTGCTGGAACGCATCGAACATCCGCTCCAGGCGCTCAGTGGAAATACCGATACCGCTGTCGCGCACGATGCAGGTGAACCACACCAGCTCATGGTCAAGGGGCTGCCAATCAGACTCGACGCTGACCGTGCCGTGCTCGGTGAATTTGAGCGCGTTGCCGATCAGGTTCACCAGGATCTGTCGGATACGCGTCGGATCGCCCTGAACCTTTAGCGCTTCCAAGCCCTGCGCAACCCCCAGCGTGAGCGTCAGTCCGCGCTGCTGGGCGCTGTGCTGGAACGCCTGGGCGCAGCTGTTGATCAGGTCGGCCAGGTTGAACGGAATATGTTCCAGTTCCAGGGCTGCGCGTTCGATGCGCGAGAAGTCGAGGATGTCGTTGATCACCTTGAGCAAATGCTCGGTGGACTCGGAGGCCAGGGCCGCATATTCGGTCTGCTCCTCGGTCATCTCGGTGGTTTCGAGCAACTGCAACATGCCCAGCACGCCGTTCATCGGGGTGCGCAGTTCATGGCTCATCATGGCCAGGAAGTCCGACTTGGCGTTGTTGGCGCGCTCGGCCTCTTCGCGGGTCTGGATCAACTGGGCCATGGCCTGCTGCTGTTCGCGGCTGGCCTGGTTGAGGCCTTCGGCAAGGTTGTTGATATGCCGCGACAGGTCGCCCAGCTCCGAGTCATCCACGATCGGCAGCGCCGTTTTGTATTCGCCTTTCTGGATGGCCTTGACCGCGTGGCCCATGGCGCTGATCGGTTGCGACAGGCTGGCCGCCAGGCGTCGGGCCAGCAGGAAGGTAAACAACAGGGCGAACAACGCGAGGATCCCGGCCTTGAACAGGATCTCCTGCTGGCGTTGGCTGAACGCGTCATTGGACATGCCGACGATCACCCGGCCCAGATAGTCGGCACGCGGTGCCTTGGGTTCGCTGAGGTTGTCCTGGAAAAAGTCATTACCCAGCTGGATATGCTGCAGGCGAATCGGCGCCTGGAACACCTTCACCGACAATGAACGGTCGTGTTTGTCCGACGGCTGTTCGACGTAGACCAGTATGTTTTCGGTGCTGTCCTGGATCTCCAGGAAACGCACATGGGGCGTGGCCAGGGTGGCGCGCAGCAGGCTTTCGAGCACATCGTTGTTGCCGGAGATCACCCCGTATTCGGTGGCGGGTGCCAGTTGGTTGGCGATCAGTTGGCCGGTGTGGTCCAGTTCCTGGCGCAGGTCCTGGATACGCACGAAGGTAAAGAAGCTGATCAACAGCAACGTCAGCAGCAGTGCCGGGCCCAGGGTGATGAGCTGGGTGCGGGTGTTGATGTCCCAACGACGACGCAAGGTCATGGGCGTTTTTCTCCTTCGGCCAGGCGGGCGGCGACGCTGGTTTCGTTGACCTGTTCGATGCCCAGTGAGCGCGCGACCTGCGGGTTGCCCACGACTTTGAAGTGTTCCGGGTACAGCGCGCGCGGCCAGGTGGCCGGGGGTTGGTCCAGCAAGCGGTCAAGCACCGCCAGCCAGTCGGCCTGGTCGCTGTAGGTACTGGCGAGGCTGCCGGCCTTGACGAAGCCGGCGTTGGGGCCCACCAGCGGCAGTTGCTGGGCGTAGCTGCTCAGTAACAGGTTTTTCGCGGTTTTCGGGTTGTACAGCTGCGCGTCGTCAAGACCGAGCAGCACGTCACTGTTCCTGAACAGATTCTGCAACGGACGGCTGTCGTTGGTGTTGTCCCAGCGCTGCGGCACGATTTCCAGCTCCAGCGCCGCTGCGTGCCGGCGCAACTCCGGCAGCAGGAATTCACTCTCGGTGCCGTAGAGCACGCCGATGCGTCGTGCCTGCGGCAGGATGCTGGCGATCAGGTGCAATTGCCGCGCAAGCGGCGGGTCGCTCCATAACAGGCTGACCTGTGCATGCGGCGCGCTGCCCAGGTGTTGATGGCCTTGCAGCCGGCTGATGCGCATGACCAGGGTGGGCGGGCCCTGGGTCTCTTGCAGGCGCCAGTCCAGGCCCGGCAAGTCCAGCAGGATCAGGCGTGTAGTGGCCGGCAGTCGGCTGGGTGTCGGCAGGTTTTTGAGGGGCGTGAAGGTGACGCGGTCTTCGGGACGTTGATTGGCCAGGGCCTGGGTAAACGCTCGCACCCCCTCACCGTCTTCGGCGGCGGTCAGCAGGATGTCGGCGCTCCACGCAGGCGCGATCAGCAGCAGGCCGGCCAGCAGCACACTGCAGCGCCAAAGCCGATAGATAAAGAAGACGGTCATCCGTGACGAGGCGCCCATGTCAGAACTCTAACTCCGCGCTGAAGTAGAGCACATGGCGATGGTCGTAGTTGTTATCCGCCCAGGTGGTGGGCTGGTCATCCAGGCGTTGTTGCAGCATGCCGGCCAGTTCCACATTGGCTTTGCCCAGGGCGATACGCTTGGCCACCCGCAGGTCGACGCGTTCGAAGCGATAGTCGTTGAGCGCGTCGTCGCCATAGTAGAACAGTGCGCTGGACCAGCCCTGGCCCCATTCGCGCAACCATCCGGCCGAGCCACTGTTGCGCGCCGTCTGCGCTTTGTCCAGCGGGTTGCTGGCGGTGGCGTCGACGTAAGCGTAGGTCAGGCGCAGGCGGTCGGTGTTGCTCACGCGCCAGTCCGCTTGCGACTCGACGCCGGTAAACCGCGAACTGTTGGCGTTGCTGGCGATGTATTGGTTGTTGCGCAGCGGTGAGCTGATCATGTCGGTGATTTCGTCGTAGAACAGTTTCACGTCCAGGTTCAGCCCGTTGTCGGCAAAGAACCCGTTGTAACCCAACTCCCGCGAGCGCATCAGTTCTTTGTCGAGGTTGCCCGGGCCGCGTGTCTTCACGAAATACTGCCCGGAATCCTGCCCATAGGTCGGCGAGCTGAGGCGGTTGACGCGGTAACTCCAGTTGACGTTGTTCTCGAACATGTCCGGTGAGCGGATCGCCTCGGAGTACACCGCGCGCAGGCCGTGGCGCGGGTTGATCAGGTAGTTGACCGCGACCCGTGGCGTCAGCGAGTTCCCGCTCAAGTGCGTGTCTTCATACATGGCGCCGCCCTGCAACAGCCAATGTTCGCTGGCGCGCCATTCCAATTGGCCGAACAGGCGCCAGGTGGTGTCGTCCAGGGTGCCGTTGAAGTAGGTGTCGGAATCGGCGCGGTCATAGCGGTAGTTCATGCCGCTGACCAGGCGCAGGCTGTCGGAGAGGCTGAGAGTGTCCTGGATCTCCAGGTCATAGCGGCTTTCGCGGGTGCTTTGATCGATGTCGCCGCACACGCTCTGGTTGGCACCGTTGCGCCATTGGTCCAGCACCTGGTTGGCCAGGACCTGCTCGGCGGCGCTGCCGGGAGGCGCGGTGCCCTGGCTGTAGGTGTCCATGTGCCGCGCCAGCCGTTCGGCGTAATTGGGGTTGAGCTGCCACAACTGGGTCAGCTCGGGGCTGAACGAGACCTTGGCGTCGCAGGCTTTCCAGGTTTGCCGGCGATCCCATTGCTGGGCCGAGCCCTGGATATACAGGCTGTGTTCGGGGTTGAAGTCGAAGTTCCAGCGCAGTGAGCCGGCGTAGTCCTTGGCAGCGACATCGGAATTGTCGCCGGCTTCGGTAATCCCGGCGAATACAGGGATGTACGTATAAGGACGTTGATTAGTGCCTTCCTTGGCGTCCAGTTGCCAGTCGATACTTTGCTGCTCGTTCAGCGCCTGGCTGACCGCCAGGCTGAAGCGGCTGATACGGCGACTGTCACGCCGGTCGGCACCGGTCGTATCGCTGTCAAAGCCATCGTCCTGTTGCCCGGACAGCGACAAGCGCAAATCACCAGTTTCCCAGCCCACGCCCTGGCTGGCATAGACGTCGTTGATCCCCCGTTCGCCGCGAATGACCTTGACCCGCGATCCGTGGCTGTTGGCCGGTGAGCGCGTCAGAATATTCACTACCGCCATCAGCGCATTGGCGCCGTAGCTGACGGTGTTGGGGCCACGGAAGACCTCGATGCGCTCGATATCTTCCATGGCCACCGGGATATCGCTCCAGTCCACCGTGGCCAGGCCCGCGCGATACACCGAGCGGCCATCGATCAATACCTGCATGCGCCGCGCATCGCTGGCGCTGGTGCCGTGGTAGTTCACCGCGGCCTGGTTGCCGGTGGTGTAGCCCACCATCATCCCCGGTACCAGGCGCAGCAGCTCGCTGATGTCCCGCGCGCCGCTGGCCTTGATCAATTCGCTGTCGATCACGGTCATGCTGCCGGGCACGGCGGCGGCCGATTGCTTGAGGCGCGTGGCGGTCAATACCTGGGGCAGTGGCTGGCTGTCGAGGAACAAATCGTCGGCCAGCGCGGCGCCACTGCAGAGCAGCATCAGCAACAGGGATGAACGGGGAGGAGGGCCCAGATACACGACACGGCCTTGATAATGACGGATAGCCGCCCATGTTAACCGAGGCGGGGTTATTTGCCAGTCAGCGCCCTCGCAATTAGTTCACACAGGCATGGCATTTTCCGACAGACGCACGAATTGACACAGGGGCTGGCCGCAAGCGGGCCGCTCCGTATAATGCGGCCATCGCCACTGGTATGGATTAACGGATTGCATATGACTGAACAGCGCCCTATTGCGGTCCTGGGAGGCGGAAGTTTTGGTACCGCCGTGGCTAACCTGCTGGCCGAGAACGGTCGCCCGGTACGCCAGTGGATGCGTGATCCCGAACAAGCCGAGGCCATCCGCGTGCATCGGGAAAACCCTCGTTACCTTAAAGGCATCAAGATTCATCCGGCGGTCGAGCCGGTCACCGACCTGCAAACCACCCTGACCGATTGCGACTTGTGCTTTGTCGCGCTGCCGTCCAGCGCCTTGCGCTCGGTATTGGCGCCTCACGCTGAGCGCCTGGCGGGCAAAATGCTGGTCAGCCTGACCAAGGGCATCGAGGCGCAGACCTTCAAGTTGATGAGCGAAATCCTTGAAGAGATCGCTCCCCAGGCACGCATTGGCGTGCTGTCGGGGCCTAATCTGGCGCGGGAAGTGGCCGAACACGCGCTGACCGCCACCGTGGTCGCCAGTGAAGACGAGGCCTTGTGCGAGCGCGTCCAGGCGGTGCTGCATGGTCGCACCTTCCGTGTATATGCCAGTGGCGATCGCTTTGGCGTCGAACTGGGCGGCGCGCTCAAGAACGTCTACGCGATCATCGCCGGCATGGCGGTGGCGTTGGGCATGGGCGAAAACACCAAGAGCATGCTGATCACCCGCGCCTTGGCGGAAATGACCCGCTTCGCGGTGAACCAGGGCGCCAATCCCATGACGTTCCTGGGGCTGGCGGGCGTGGGCGACTTGATCGTCACCTGCTCGTCGCCCAAAAGCCGCAACTATCAGGTCGGGTTCGCCCTCGGCCAGGGCTTGAGCCTGGACGATGCGGTGACGCGCCTGGGCGAGGTAGCCGAAGGGGTCAACACGCTCAAGGTGCTCAAGGCCAAAGCGCAGGAAGTCGGCGTGTACATGCCGCTGGTCGCCGGGCTGCACGCGATCCTGTTTGAAGGACGCACGCTGGACCAGGTCATCGAACTGCTGATGCGGGCCGAGCCGAAAACCGACGTCGACTTTATTTCCACCAGTGGTTTCAACTGAGGAACGCGTCATGAACGATCCGAAAGCAGCTCCCAAGTACGAGTCCATTGTGCTGCGCGTCCTCTGGATGCTGGTGTTTGCCCTGGTGTGGCAAGTGGCGCAGTTCCTTCTTGGCGCGCTGGTCGTGGTGCAATTGATCTACCGCCTGGTCTACGGTGCGCCGAACCTGGGCCTGATGAACTTTGGCGACAGCCTCAGCCAGTTCCTTGCACAGATCGGCCGCTTCGGCAGTTTCCACAGCGAGCAAAAGCCTTGGCCGTTCGCCGATTGGCCAACCCCGCGCGCGCCCGAGGGCGAAGCCGCTCACAGCGTGCCGCCGGCGCCGCATCCGGTGCGCGATGAAGAGCCAAAACTGTGAAGCTGTGGATACTGCGTCACGGTGAGGCCGAAGGGCATGCCCGTACGGATGCCGAACGCAACCTCACCGAGCATGGCCGTGGCGACGTGTTACGCAGCGCGGCGCACCTGATCGGCCAGCCGCTGAGCGCCATCATTGCCAGCCCCTACGTACGGGCGCAGCAGACTGCGCAACTGGTGCGCGAAGCCCTGGGTTTTGAAGCTCAGATCCGCACCGTGCCGTGGCTGACCCCGGAAGGCAACCCAGTGCAGGTGCTGGAAAAGCTCGACACCGATGACAATGTGCTGCTGGTCAGCCATCAACCATTGGTCGGCAACCTGATCAGCTTTCTGCAGCATGGTCATCAGCGCCAACCGCAACCGATGTCCACCGCCAGCCTGGCGGAGCTGGAAGGCGACTTCCCGCTGGCAGGGCTGATGAGCCTGGTGAGTGTGAAAAACCCATAATCGATGTCGCGGCTTTGTGTGTGCTATACAGTCAACCAAGCAAGTGCTTGGTTGGCTATGGTCGGACCACACAGGAGCGCGTCCCATGCCCGTCGCTGTTCGTTTGCCGTTGCAGGTTTTTTTCGAGCGAGAGGCGCGCCACCCGCGCCAGACCTTTCTGGTCCAGCCGGTGGGCGGGGGCGAGGTGCAACACCTTGGCTGGGCGGATGTCGGCCGCCAGGCCCGTTGCGCGGCGAACTGGCTGCGCGCTCAGGGGTTGCCCCAGGGCTCGCCTATTGCCCTGATCTCGAAAAACTGTGCGCACTGGATCATCGCCGACCTGGCGATCTGGATGGCCGGGCATGTCTCGGTGCCGCTTTACCCCAACCTCACCGCTGACTCGGTCGCCCATGTACTCAGGCATTGCGAGGCGGCGCTGGTGTTTGTCGGCAAGCTCGACGATTGGCCCGCCATGGCCCCAGGCGTACCTGACGGCGTGCCGACCATCAGCCTGCCATTGTGCCCGGCGGGCGCGTTCGACTTCACCTGGGCCGACCTGCAGGCTTGTTCAGCGATCCAGGACAACCCCGCGCCTGCGGCCGCCGACCTGGCAACCATCATCTATACCTCCGGCACCACCGGCCTGCCAAAAGGCGTGATGCACAGTTTCGGTGCCCTGGGTTTCGCCGCCACCCACGGCGCTGAGTTGTTTGGCCTGGGGGAGGACGACCGCTTGCTGTCGTATCTGCCGCTGTGCCACGTGGCGGAACGGATGTTCGTGGAGATGGCCTCGATCTATACCGGGCAAACCGTGTTTTTCGCCGAGAGCCTGGACACCTTCCTGACGGACTTGCGCCGGGCGCGGCCGACCGCGCTGTTTGGCGTGCCGCGCATCTGGACCAAATTCCAGATGGGGGTCTACGCCAAGATCCCGCAGAAGCGCCTCGACACCTTGCTGCGCCTGCCGTTTATCGGCAAGCGCGTGGGCCACAAGGTGCTTGTCGGCTTGGGCCTGGATGCGTTGCGTATTGCGCTGTCTGGCGCGGCGCCGGTGCCGCAAGCACTGCTGCACTGGTATTGGCGCCTGGGCCTGGACGTGCTTGAGGTGTACGGCATGACCGAGAGCTGCGGTTACTCCCACGTGTGCCGCCCTGGCGCGCAGAAAATCGGTTGGATCGGCCAGCCATGCCCGGGCGTCGAGGTGCGGATCGAGCCGTCGGGTGAAGTACTGGTGCGCAGCGACGCGACCATGCTTGGCTATTTCAAAGACCCGCAAAAAACCGCTGAGACACTCACTGCCGATGGTTTCCTGCGCACGGGTGACAAAGGCGAGCAGGATGCTGACGGCCGCCTGCGCCTGACCGGACGGCTCAAGGAGATCTTCAAGACCAGCAAAGGCAAATATGTGGCCCCGGCGCCGATCGAAAATCGCCTGGCCGAACATGCGCGCATCGAACAGGTGTGCGTGGTCGGCGATGGCCTTCCCGCGCCGATCGGCTTGTGCGTGCTGTCGGCGCTGGAGCACGATCGGCAAGCATCGCGCAGTAGCCTTGAGCGCTGGCTGGAACAGGTCAACCAGACGCTGGACAAGCATGAGCGCCTGCGCCGACTGGTGGTGGTCAAAGACAGCTGGGCGGTGGAAAACGGCTTCCTCACGCCGACCCTGAAAATCCGCCGCAACGTGATCGAGTCGACCTACGGCCGATATTTTCAGGCCTGGAGCGAGCGTTCCGAGGCGGTTGTGTGGCAGGATTAGGGGCGTAATAAAATTAATAAGGACAATCGCATGAGCCTGTGGCGCACCCAACCGAATATCGAACAACTCAACGCCGTCCAGAAAAACACCATTGGTGAATTGCTGGATATTCGCTTCGAGAGCTTTGACGACGAATCCCTGACCGCGAGCATGCCGGTCGACCATCGCACCCATCAGCCCTACGGTCTGCTGCACGGCGGCGCCTCGGTGGTGCTGGCCGAGAGCCTCGGCTCCATGGCGGCCTACCTGTGCGTCGACACCAGCAAATTCTATTGCGTGGGGCTGGAAGTCAACGCCAACCACCTGCGCGGCGTGCGCAGCGGGCGGGTGACGGCAGTGGCCAGGGCGATCCATATCGGCCGCACCACCCAGGTGTGGGACATCCGCCTGACCAGCGAGGATGGCAAGGCCAGCTGTGTCTCGCGCCTGACCATGGCCGTGGTGCCTCTGGGCGAGAACCCGCCGGCGCGATAGGTGTGGCGTGAGTGTCATCATTCCTGGCAGTTACAGTCATTGCTGCATCGACCCGGCATGGTGACAATTCACTTCTGTTTTCAGTGATGGGTCCGGTATGTCGCAGCCTGTGTTTTTCGCCCACGCCAATGGCTTCCCTTCGGCCACCTACGGCAAGTTGTTTGCCGCGTTGTCGCCGCAGTACACGGTCGCCCACTTGCCGCAGCATGGCCACGACCCCAGGTTTCCGGTGGACGATAACTGGCAGAACCTGGTGGACGAGTTGATCCACCATCTACAGCAGCAGCCGGAACCGGTGTGGGGCGTGGGCCATTCCCTGGGCGGCGTGTTGCATCTGCACGCGGCCCTGCGTTGCCCGCAGTTGTATCGCGGCGTGGTGATGCTCGACTCGCCGGTGCTGACCCGTGCCGACCGCTGGGTGATCCGCGCTGCCAAGCGCCTGGGCTTCATCGACCGCCTGACGCCGGCCGGGCGCACCCTGGGCCGTCGGGAAGAATTCAGCGACCTGGACGCTGCGCGCAGCTACTTTGCCGGCAAGACCCTGTTTCGTGGTTTCGACCCGGACTGTTTCGAAGCCTACCTGCAACATGGCTTGTACCAGGCGGGCGACCGTCTGCGTTTGCGCTTCGATCCGGCCACCGAAATCAGTATCTACCGAGGCGTGCCCCATACCAGCCCCGGCCAGGTGCGCCAGCTGAAGGTGCCGCTGGCGGTGGTGCGCGGTCGCCAGAGCCGGGTGGTGATGCGTCACCATGCCAGCGGCGTCGTCCGTCTGCCCATGGGGGAAATGCTCACCATGCCCGGCGGGCATATGTTCCCGCTTGAACGCCCCCAGGACACTGCGGCCTTAATCAAGAACCTGTTCGCCCGCTGGCAGGCCCGCGAGCGCAGTTGCGCATGAGCACGCCGGTCGAAGAAGTCCGCCTGAGCCTGGCGCATATCGAATTGGCCGCCCACCTGTTCGGCCCTGAAGACGGCTTGCCGGTGATCGCCCTGCATGGTTGGCTGGACAACGCCAACAGCTTTGCGCGCCTGGCGCCGAAACTGCAGGGATTGCGCATCGTCGCGCTGGACATGGCCGGGCATGGGCATTCGGCGCATCGGCCTGCGGGTGCCGGGTACGCCTTGTGGGATTACGTCTTTGACGTGCTGCAAGTGGCCGAGCAACTGGGCTGGAAACGTTTTGCATTACTTGGCCACTCCCTCGGTGCCATCGTGTCCTTGGTGTTGGCAGGGGCATTACCGGAACGCGTGACGCACCTGGGTTTGATCGACGGCGTCATCCCGCCCACTGCCAGTGGTGACAACGCTGCCGAGCGTCTGGGCATGGCCTTGCAGGCGCAATTGAACCTGCGGGACAAGCGCAAGCCGGTCTACAGCACCCTGGATCGTGCGGTCGAAGCGCGCATGAAAGGCTTGGTGGCGGTCAGCCGCGAAGCCGCCGAACTGCTGGCCCAGCGCGGTTTGATGCCGGTGGCGGGTGGTTACACCTGGCGTACCGACAGCCGCTTGACCCTGGCGTCGCCGATGCGTCTGACCGATGAACAAGCCATGGCCTTCGTGCGACGAGTGGGTTGCCCTACGCAGTTGGTGGTGGCTGCCGACGGGATGCTGGCGAAACATCCCGAATTGCTTTCTCAGCTACCCTTTACCGTGACGACGCTGCCGGGTGGCCATCATTTGCACCTGAACGACGAGCCTGGCGCGATCCTTGTTGCAGACTGTTTCAATCGGTTCTTCTCCGCGCCTTGACTTGGCGCGGTCAACTGCCGAGGCTGGGCGGATTGAAAGGGAGTCAACCATGAACGATCTCAACACCGCTGCGACCTCCGATGGCCAAGGCGCGTTGATCTTATGAGCGTGCGTAACGGATGTATCCGTGTCCTCGGGCTGAGCCTTCTCAGCCCTCTGGTGTTTGCCGCCGATGTACCCGGTAGCCAGGACCTGCCCACCGTGGCCCGTCAGGTCGATGCGCAAATCGTCGATTACCGCCCCGCTGAAGAAAAAGAACGCATCTACCCCATGGGCGCGATTCGCAAGATCAGCGGCCAGTTGCGTTATGAAGGCCAGGCCACCGCGCGCGGCCAGACCACCGCAATCACCTACGAGATGCCCGCCGAACACAGCTCGAGCGCGGCGTTTACCGCCACCCGCGAGGCGTTGCAGGCCAACGGCGCGCAATTGTTGTTCTGGTGCAAGGCCCGCGATTGCGGCGAGAGCAGCTTGTGGGCCAACGAAGTGTTCGGCAACGCCAA
Organism: Pseudomonas lactucae; assembly: GCF_036688725.1. Lineage (NCBI taxonomy): Bacteria > Pseudomonadati > Pseudomonadota > Gammaproteobacteria > Pseudomonadales > Pseudomonadaceae > Pseudomonas > Pseudomonas lactucae. Next base: position 134,041 of record NZ_JAQQPT010000020.1, read on the forward strand.
GCTGGTCGGTGCCGATGGACAGCAGGAATACCTGCTGCTGCGCCTGGCCGAGCCACAGGCCAATTCCCTGATCGCTCTGTATGGCATTACACGCGGTAACCGACGCGCCTACCTGCATGTTGAACAAATGGACGCCAGTGCGCCGCTGGGCGATCTGCTGCCCACCTCGGCGACCCTGTTGCGCGAGTTGAAAAGCACCGGTGAACTGGACTTCCCGGCACTGGGCGCCGAGCCTGACGTCACCTGGCTCACCTTGATTTCACGTGGCTTGAACCTCGACACCACATTACGCGTCAGCCTGACCGGGCCGAACGCCGAAGCCTGGCGCCAGGCCCTGGTCGACAACGGCGTACGCGCCGCGCGACTGGAAACCGGCACCGGTGAAAGCAAAGGCCTGCACCTGCATCTGATACGCTGACGATCCCAGGCGAACGGACCCGCGCCGTTCGCCTAAGCTTTCTTCCTACGGACTTCTTCTCGAGAGACCCCATGCTCAATAACGATCGCCTGCTGGTGCAAATCCTGCTGCTGGTGCTGTTTGGTGCCAGCTTCTGGGTGATGGCGCCGTTCTGGTCGGCGCTGTTCTGGGGCGCTGTCCTTGCGTTTGCCAGCTGGCCGCTGATGGTGCTGCTGACGCGCTGGCTGGGCGGTCGTGAATCGTTGGCGGCCGGCATCCTGACCCTGGGCTGGATGTTGCTGGTGGCAGTGCCGCTGGTGTGGCTGGGGTTCAATCTGGCGGACCATGTGCGCGACGCCGTGGCATTGATCAAGGATATTCAGGTCGACGGCCTGCCCGAGGCGCCAACCTGGCTGGGGTCGATCCCGTTTGTGGGGGAGCGCCTGGTCGGCATGTGGAACAGCATCGACCAGCAGGGCGCGGCGCTGATGGTCAGTATCAAGCCGTACCTGGGGCAGGTGGGCAACTGGTTGCTGGCGCGCAGTGCGCAGATCGGCGGCGGCATCCTTGAGCTGACCCTGAGCCTGGTATTCGTGTTCTTTTTCTATCGCGATGGCCCACGCTTGGCGATGTTTGTGCACCGGCTGTTGGAGCGCCTGATCGGTGACCGCGCCGGTTACTACATCGAACTGGTGGCCGGTACGGTGCAACGGGTGGTCAACGGCGTGATCGGCACCGCTGCCGCCCAAGCGGTGCTGGCGCTGATCGGCTTCCTGATCGCCGGTGTGCCGGGCGCGCTGGTGCTGGGGATCGTTACCTTCCTGCTCAGCCTGATTCCCATGGGGCCGCCGCTGGTGTGGATCCCGGCCACGGCCTGGCTGGCATGGAAGGGCGATTACACCTATGCCGTGTTCCTGGGCGTGTGGGGCACTTTCATCATCAGTGGCGTGGACAACGTGCTCAAGCCGTACCTGATCAGCCGTGGCGGCAACCTGCCGCTGGTGATCGTGTTGCTCGGGGTGTTCGGCGGTTTGATCGCCTTTGGCTTTATCGGCTTGTTTATCGGCCCGACTCTGCTGGCGGTGGCGTACAGCCTGCTGATGGATTGGAGCGCGACCCACGCGCCGAGGCGCCCCGAAGACAAGCCTCTTTAAGCCCTGGGCAACCACATCACCGCGGTCAAGCCGCCGCCCGGTGTCTCTTCCAGGCGCAGGCGGCCACCGAGACGTTCCACTGCGTCTTTGGAAATGGTCATGCCCAGGCCGACGCCGCCGGAATTTCGGTTGCGCGAACCTTCAAGCCGATAGAACGGCTCGAACACGGCCTCGCGCTTGTCGGCGGCAATCCCGGGACCCTGGTCGATAACGCGGATTACCAGGGCCTCGCGGCTGTCGGTCAACTCGATACGCGCCGTGCCGGCATAGCGCAGGGCGTTGTCGATCAGGTTGTTCAGGCACGACCGCAGCGCCATGGGCTGCACTTGCAGTGGGGCGCAAGTGCCGGCGAATTGCACGTCCGAGCCTTGGTCCTGCGCGTTTTCGCTCATGGACTCCACCAGCGCCTGCACGTCCAGCCACTGCAGGGTTTCGCTGGTGCGTTGTTCGTGCAGGTAGCTCAGGGTGGCGTCGAGCATGTCGATCATGTCATCCAGGTCCTGGCGCATCTGGCCCTGCAATCGCGGGTCTTCGATCTGTTCCAGGCGCAGCTTGAGGCGTGACAGCGGGGTACGCAGGTCGTGTGAGACGGCACCGAGCATGCGCGCGCGCTGGCTGACTTGTTCACGTATCCGGCGTTGCATCAGGTTGAAGGTCGATGCGGCCTGGCGCGCCTCTCGGGGTCCTGACTCGTCAAGGGGCGGGCTGTCGAGGTCCAGGCTCAGGCGCTCGGCGGCTTCACTCAGGCGCTGTATCGGCCGGCTGAGCAACTTGGCACCGTACCAGGCGGCGATGATCAGCGAAATGAACTGGAACGTCAGCGGTACCACCGGCCCGCCAAACCAGGGACGGCGATGCTCCTTGTGCTGCGCCACCCACGTGCCGTCCGCCTGCTCCACAAAAGTCTCCTGCGGTGGCGGCGGTGGGGGCCCGTAATGGTGAAACCAGAAGAACGCCAACACATGGGCCAGCACAATCGCCACCAGCAACACGCCGAACAACCGACCGAACAGTGTGTTGAAGGGAGCACGCATCAACCGATATCCCGTGCGTCGAACAAGTAGCCTTCGCCGCGCACGGTCTTGATCAACTGCGGTGCCTTGGGGTCATCCCCGAGTTTCTGGCGCAGGCGCGAGACGAGCAGGTCGATGCTGCGATCGAACGCTTCGATGGAACGCCCACGGGCCGCATCCAGCAATTGCTCGCGGCTCAGCACCCGGCGCGGACGTTCGATAAACACCCACAGCAGGCGGAACTCGGCGTTGGACAGCGGCACCACCAGGCCATTGTCGGCCACCAGCTGGCGCAGCACGCTGTTGAGGCGCCAATTATCGAAGCGGATGTTGGCGCGTTGCTCGGTGCGGTCATCGCGCACGCGGCGCAGGATCGTCTGGATACGCGCCACCAGCTCGCGCGGCTCGAACGGCTTGGACATGTAGTCATCGGCGCCCAGCTCCAGGCCGATGATGCGGTCGGTGGGCTCGCAGCGGGCGGTGAGCATCAGGATCGGAATATCCGACTCCGAGCGCAGCCAGCGGCACAGTGACAGCCCGTCCTCGCCCGGCAGCATCAGGTCGAGCACCACCACATCAAAGGCTTCGGCGTGCATGGCCAGGCGCATCGCCGCGCCGTCGGTAACGCCGATGGCAAGGATATTGAAGCGGGCCAGGTAGTCGATAAGTAGTTCGCGGATCGGCACGTCGTCATCGACGATCAGCGCGCGAGTGTTCCAGCGCTTGTCATCGGTGATCACCGCGCCTTTTTGTGCGTCGTTCACTGGGGCCAAAGGGGTATGCATAGTGCGATCATCTGCCTGGTCGTTGCGGTCAGCATAGGCGCCCAGCCCCATGGCTGGAAGTGCTGGTCGGTGGGTCGTGCGAGCGAGGCTAGCGGCGGGGCATGTTGGGGGCATGTCGTGAATGTATCGGCTTTGACATAATTTCAAAAAATACCCGCCTGACAGCGGTTGGTCAGTATTTACCGATCATCGGATCCCGCAACGGCACCGCTTGCGCTACAATCCGCGCCGATTTCGACTTGCCTGAGAGCCCATGCCAATGACCGTCTGCCAGACGCCTATCATCGTCGCCCTGGATTACCCCACCCGTGACGCCGCACTGAAGCTGGCTGACCAGTTGGACCCCGCGCTGTGCCGGGTCAAGGTCGGCAAGGAACTGTTCACCAGTTGCGCTGCGGAAATCGTCGGCACCTTGCGTGACAAGGGCTTCGAGGTGTTCCTCGACCTCAAGTTCCACGATATCCCCAACACCACGGCCATGGCGGTCAAGGCTGCCGCTGAAATGGGCGTGTGGATGGTCAATGTGCACTGCTCCGGCGGCCTGCGCATGATGAGCGCGTGCCGTGAAGTGCTGGAACAGCGCAGTGGCCCTAAACCTTTGTTGATCGGTGTGACCGTGCTGACCAGCATGGAGCGCGAAGACCTGGCCGCTATCGGCCTGGACATCGAGCCCCAGGAGCAGGTCTTGCGCCTGGCCGCCCTGGCACAGAAAGCCGGCCTCGATGGCCTGGTGTGCTCGGCCCTGGAAGCCCAGGCGCTGAAGACCGCTCACCCGTCGCTGCAATTGGTCACTCCGGGGATCCGCCCGGCGGGCAGCGCCCAGGATGACCAGCGCCGCATCCTGACCCCGCGCCAGGCACTGGACGCGGGTTCCGACTACCTGGTGATCGGCCGTCCGATCAGCCAGGCGGCCGATCCGGCCAAGGCGTTGGCGGCGGTAGTGGCCGAGATCGCCTGACCTTGACGCATACGCGGTAAAAAACAGGGGAGCGAGCCAAGCCCGCTCCCCTATTGAGGGGTTCCAGGGTGGTTCAGTTGACCTTGAGCACCAACTTGCCGAAGTTTTCGCCGTTGAACAGCTTCATCAGCGTTTCCGGGAAGGTCTCCAGCCCCTCTACGATATCTTCCTTGCTCTTGAGCTTGCCCTGCGCCATCCAGCCGGCCATTTCCTGTCCGGCGGCGGCAAAGTTGGCCGCATGATCCATCACCACAAAGCCTTCCATCCGCGCGCGATTGACCAGCAGTGACAAGTAGTTGGACGGGCCTTTCACCGCTTCTTTGTTGTTGTATTGGCTGATGGCGCCGCAAATCACCACCCGTGCCCTCAACGCCAGGCGGCTGAGTACGGCGTCGAGGATGTCGCCACCAACGTTGTCGAAATACACATCCACGCCCTTGGGGCATTCGCGCTTGAGCGCGGCGGGTACGTCTTCGTTTTTGTAGTCGATGGCGGCGTCGAAGCCCAGTTCATCGACCAGGAACTTGCATTTGTCGGCACCGCCGGCAATGCCAATCACACGGCAGCCCTTGAGCTTGGCGATCTGCCCGGCAATGCTGCCCACGGCACCGGCCGCGCCGGAGATCACCACGGTCTCACCGGGCTTGGGCGCGCCGGTATCCAGCAGGGCGAAGTAGGCGGTCATGCCGGTCATGCCCAATGCGGAGAGGTAGCGGGGCAGCGGTGCCAGTTTTGGATCAACCTTGTAGAACCCGCGCGGCTCGCCGACGAAGTAGTCCTGCACGCCCAGCGCACCGTTTATGTAGTCCCCGACGGCGAAGTTCGGATGGTTCGAAGCAATCACTTTTCCCACGCCCAACGCGCGCATCACTTCGCCGATACCTACGGGAGGTATGTAGGACTTACCTTCATTCATCCAGCCGCGCATGGCTGGGTCGAGTGACAGGTATTCATTGTGCACCAGCACTTGCCCGTCCTGCGGCGTGCCCACCGGCACTTCCTGGTACGTGAAGGTGTCCCGCGTGGCCGCGCCGACCGGGCGTTTGGCGAGCAGGAATTGACGATTGGTCTGGGCAGTCATGGCAGAGACTCTTTGGAAATGAACCTTGAGTGATAGACCTTTGAGGGCTTGGGAGCAAGGCCAGTGCAGGGGGCGAATGCCCATCGATAGGCGCCATTGATACAGCGCCGTGGGGTGTTATCACTACGGCTCATGCAGCGCTAACCGTGGTTCTGATAGTGCTGACGCGCAATTCCCGGCGTTGGCTAGACTCGGCCAACGGCTATTTCCCCCATAGGATACCCCTCCATGAGCATGACGTTTTCCGGCCAGGTCGCCCTGGTGACCGGCGCCGCCGCCGGTATTGGCCGCGCCACCGCACTGGCGTTCGCCGCTGAAGGTTTGAAAGTAGTGGTCGCCGACCTGGATGTGGCCGGCGGGGAGGGCACCGTTGGGTTGATCCGGCAAGCGGGCGGCGAAGCGCTGTTCGTGCGCTGTGATGTCACCCGGGAGGCGCAGGTGCAGCAATTGATGGCACAGACCATTGCCGCCTATGGGCGCCTGGATTACGCGTTCAATAACGCCGGTATCGAGATCGAGAAGGGCAAGTTGGCGGACGGTAGCCTGGATGAGTTCGACGCGATCATGGGGGTCAACGTCAAGGGCGTGTGGCTGTGCATGAAGCACCAGTTGCCGCTGCTGTTGGCCCAGGGCGGCGGCGCCATCGTCAACACCGCCTCGGTGGCCGGCTTGGGCGCCGCGCCGAAGATGAGTATTTACGCGGCCTCCAAGCATGCCGTGATCGGCCTGACCAAGTCGGCGGCTATCGAATATGCGAAAAAGAAAATACGTGTCAACGCCGTCTGCCCGGCAGTGATCGATACGGACATGTTCCGCCGTGCCTATGAAGCCGATCCACGCAAGGCCGACTTCGCTGCCGCCATGCACCCGGTGGGGCGTATTGGCACCGTCGAGGAAATCGCCAGTGCGGTGCTGTACCTGTGCAGCGACGGAGCCGCGTTCACCACTGGCCACGCCTTGGCGGTGGACGGCGGCGCGACGGCTATCTAGGACCTTGCCCCGTCGCGTATTCGAAAACATAAGGGGGGCGTGTGGGGCTTTTCCAGAGCTGGCAAAACGCCGTGATCGAATTGTATCAGTAGGTAAATAATTCAATTAAATCAACGATTTAATGGATTTTTGCGACCGGTTGTGGCGCGCTTCTGTGCTTAACTCTTCGGGTTGAAATCAGACAGTGAGTGGCTCATGGATTTAGGGATCGATCGACAAGCCCTTGTACCGGTGGTGCAGCAAATCGTCAGTGCCGTGGCGCAGTGGATTCGCGAGAGCGGGGTGAGTCCAGGCACACGCTTGCCGTCCATTCGCCAGTTGGCGCTGGATAACCTGCTCAGCCAGTCCAGCGTGATCGAAGCCTTCGAACGGATGGTTGCCCAAGGCCTGCTGGCGCCCAGGCAAGGCGCGGGTTTTGTCGTGGCCCATCCGCCTGCTGCCTATGAAGGTCACTGGTACGAAGGTGCGGAGCAGGTATGGGGGGCCTTTGTCGATAACCCTCTGGGTGAGCTGAAGCTGGGCTGTGGCTGGTTGCCGGATGCCTGGCGCGAAAGCGATGACCTCAGCTACGCGATTCGTGAGGTCTCCCGTACCGACACCGCCGGCCTGTTCAACTACAGCACCCCACTTGGGTTGCCGGCACTGCGCGAGCAATTGCTCAAGCGCTTGACCCGCAATCACATCGCCAGCAGCCTGGATCGGATCCTCACCACCGCTGGCGCCAGCCATGCCCAGGACCTGTTGATCCGTACGTTGCTTAAGCCTGGCGACAGCGTGGTAGTCGAGACTCCGGGGTACGGCAACCTCTATCGCCAATTGGCGTTCCAGGGGGTTCGTTTACTGGAGGTGCCGCGCACGCGCAGTGGCCCGGATATCTCGGCACTGGAAGCGCTGCTGCACACGCACCATCCCAAATGCCTGTTCACTCAAAGCCTGTATCACAACCCCACCGGCACCAGCCTGTGCCGAGCGGTGGCCGAGCGCTTGCTGGAGCTGGCGCACCGCGAGAACTTCCTGATCATCGAGGAAGATGTCTACGCCGATCTGCAACATGCCAGTTGCACGCGGCTGTCGGCGTTGCCTCATGCGGATCGGGTGATCTACGTCGCGAGTTTTTCCAAGACACTGAGCAGTGCGTTACGCGTGGGCTACCTTTGCGCAAGCACGGCGATCATCACCCAATTGGTCGGTCTCAAGACCTTGACCGGCTTCGGGACCTCGCGGTTTGCCGAAGCGGTGGTTGCCGTGTTGCTGGCCAACGGGACTTATCGCAAGTGGGTACAGCGCCTGCGCAAGCGCCTGAGCGCCGAAATGACCGCCACGCTGCAGGTACTGGAGGACGAAGAATGGGAGGTCTTCGCGGTCCCCGCCGGTGGGATGTTTGTGTGGGCACGGCCCGCGGCGGGACAGCAATCGCGCTTGCAGGCGTGTGCGCGGCGGTTGGGTGTATTGTTATCGCCTGGCGCGTTATTCAGCCCGACCGGCGAAACCAGTGAGTGGCTGCGCATCAATGTGGCCTATGCTGGTGATCAACGGGCCTTGGCGTTGTTCCGGGCCATGGGGCCCGCCAGATCGACCTCGACCTTTCTGAAAACGACGGGCATGTAGCTTTTTGCCATTATTGTGGCGCCAATGGCTTGTGCTCATGGCCTGGTCGTTGCGAATCTCTCTGCTTGTCTATCGGGCTTGATGGCATCCGCCATTGCAAGAGGATCAAGTGCAATGATTTCGGGCGTGCAACGACGTTTCGCCAACCTGGGTATGGCGATAAAACTGGGCTTGGGCTTTGCCTTGGTGCTGCTGCTGACCGCGCTGGTAGCGGCCATTGGCGTGTGGTCCCTGCAAACCGTTGGTCAGCGCTTCGAAGGCCTCAAGGCCATGTCGTCGCTCAACAGTGGCCTGCTCAAGGTGCGACTGATCGAGCAGGACTACGCATTGCACGCCGACCCCAAGGCCGTCGACGCGCTGCATGAAAGCGTTGCTGCCCTGGCGGCCCTGGCGGCGAGCCTCAAGGCGCAGTCCGCCGCCAACGTGCCGGTCATGACGGATGTCGAGTCGGCCCTGACCGCCTACCGCAAGGCGTTCGATGAGTTTGTCGAGCTGACTCAGACCAAGGACCTGGCGCTGGAAATGGCCAGTTGGTCAGTGTCCAGTGTGGCCAATAACCTCGATGTGTTGCAGGCCGGCCTGTCGGACGACGGTACTTATGGCCTCAAGGAAAGCCAGGGCAAGGAGGGCGCCGAGTTTATCGAACAGTCCGGGCAGATCAGCCAAGTGTCGCGCTTGATGCTGCAAGCCATGAACGAAGCGCATGTACGCCTGGACCAGAGTCGCAAGGTCGATGCGGACGACGCCGAGCAAGGCAAGATCGAACAGGCCGACCAGGCCCTGGCTCAGGTCGAGCAACTGAAAATCGCGGTCAAGGATCCTGGCTACCAGACGGTGCTCAACGAAGTCTCAGGGCACATCGCCGCCTTCACCGAGAAGCTCGGTGAGTACACTGGCCTGCTGGCACAGGAGAAGGTGGTCTACAAACAATTGCATGACCGTGCGGCCGAGGTGGTCAGCCGGGTCAACCAGGCATATGACGCAGAAGACCAGTCGATGCAGGCGCAATTGAAGAAAAGCACGTTGTTGATCATCGGCTCGTCAGCGCTGGCATTGTTGGTGGGGTTGATTGCGGCCTGGGTGATCACGCGCTTGATCGTCGCCCCGTTGCGCCGCGTGATCGCGGTAGCGCAACAGATTGCCGCCGGCGACTTGACCGGCAGGATGGAGGTCAGCCGCCGTGATGAAATCGGCCAGTTGATGCAGGCGATGCAACAGATGGGCAACGGTTTGAGCCAGATGGTCAGCGGGTTGCAGGCGGGGATCGAGCAATTGGCCAGTTCGGCGCATTCGCTGTCCAGTGTCACCGAGCAAACCAACGTCGAGGTCAGCAGCCAGAAGGAAGAGACCGAGCAGGTGGCCACGGCAATGAATCAGATGACGGCCACTGTGCACGATGTCGCGCGCAACGCCGAAGAGGCCGCGCAAGCCGCGCAGACCGCCGATGACAAGGTTGAGAGCGGCCAGCAAGTGGTGCGCCAGAGCTTGCAGCGCATCGAGTTGTTAGCCACGTCCAGTGCCAGTGCCAGCACGAGTATCGACAGCCTGAGTGCGGAGATCCAGAACATTGGCGCGGTATTGGGCGTCATCAAAAGTGTGGCGGAGCAGACCAACTTGCTGGCGTTGAACGCCGCGATCGAAGCGGCCCGTGCGGGCGAGCAGGGGCGTGGCTTTGCCGTGGTGGCCGATGAGGTGCGCGCACTGGCCAAGCGCACCCAGCAATCGACCGAAGAAATCGAGCGACTGGTCAGCACTTTGCGCAGCGCCGCGCAGTCGTCGGTGCAGCAAATTCAACAGAGCGGCGAACTGGTGAAGCTGGCGGTCAGTGATGCCCTGGAAACCGAAAGCGCCTTGGGCAGCATCGCGGCGGCCGTCTCGTTGATCCAGCAGATGAACCAGCAGATCGCCGCCGCCGCCGAGGAGCAAAGCTCGGTGGCCGAGGAAATCAACCGCAGCGTCACCAGCATCCGCGCCAGTGCCGATCAATCGGCGTTGAGCATGCAAGGCAATGCCGCGTCGAGCATCGAGTTGGCGCAGTTGGGGGCCGAGCTCAAGGGCATGGTGGGGCACTTCCGCCTTTAATCGCCGCTTGAGTGCGGCGATCAACGGGGAGGGGGCTCAGGTGTTGGTGTTGTTGGCGAGGAAGGTCAGCAATGCTTCGTTGACGAAGTCCGGGTTTTCCCGAGCGCAAATGTGCCCGGCCTCGGGGATCAGAATCAACTCGCAACCGATCAGCTCGGCCATTTCCCGGGACTCCTCAGGCGGCCGGGGTTTGTCCTGCTCGCCGCACATGACTTGCGTGGTGTCCGCATCCAGGCGCGACAGCTGCGCCAATATGTCCTCGCGGCTGAAGATCAACCGGCCCAACGGCACGATGCTGTCCAACAGACGTTCGCGGGGAAATGCCTGCAGCGCCTGACGAAAATCCTGATACAACGCCGATTCGCGGTCGATACCTGGGCGAAAGAAGATCGGGGCGATCACATCCAGCAATGGCGCGGGGATGGCGCCGGCGTCTTCAATCATGTTGAACAGCGAGAAGTAGTACTGGCGCGTGGCCTCGGGCTCGGCACCCAGGTAGGTGTCCATGAGCACCAGGCTGTTGACCCGCTCAGGCGCCAGCAGCGCCAGGCGTGCGCCCCACATGCCGCCGACCGAAAGGCCTACCAGGTTGATATGTTCGATATCCAGGTGGTCCAGCAGGGCCAGGGTCTGGCGCGCCAGGTCGTCGAGGGAACGGGTCGATACAGGCAGTGGGCCTGATTCACCATGGCCCCACAACTCGGGCACGATGACGCGATATTTTTGCGATAACGCGGTGATCTGCGGCGCCCACATGTCGCGATCCCACAGGTAGCTTGAGCCAAGCAGGACGACAGGGCCGGTGCCCTGGTCGGTGTAGTGCAACGGTTGTTCATCAATCACGGCGACAGGCATAGCAGGCCTCTAACTTCACGGAGTGAGGGGCACTTTTTTACGCGAGTCGGGGGCGAGGGGATAGGGGCAAAGTAATGGCATCTTGTCTGGGGTGCGCGGGTCCGCTCACCCCAGACAGGCCACGGATGACATGATCAGTCGTAGATGGCTTTCTTTTTCCATTCGGCGTCGGCGTCGACTTCCTTCATGCCCTCGGTCAGTTCGCTGGCCTCGTCTATCGTCTGTTTGCTGTTGACCAGTACCGTGGCGTTGGCGCGGGCCAGTTGGCCTTCCAACTGCTGCAGTTGGGCGCTGTAGAGCACCGGCTCCGGCTGTTTGCGCAGGTATTGCGCGCCACGCTCGAAGGCCAGGCGCGCTTGCCCCGGCTGACCTTGCTGCAAGGCATGTTGGCCGAGGTTGTTGAAGAACTCGATGTGCAGCAGCACCAGGATATGGCGTATTTCCTTGATCCAGTGCTTGGCTTCGTTGGTCGGCAGGAAACCGTCCTGGGCGGCGCGAGTGACCTGGCCATGCAGGGCCTCGAGCAGGAAGCGTACATCCTTGGCCTTGGCTTCGGTCTGGATCGGCGCGGGTGGGTTGTTCACCGGGATGGATTCGCCCTGGGCCACCAGCGCGCTCAACTCGGTGATGCGCGCTTTGTATGTAGCATTGGTCTTGTTCAGGTTCGACAGCCGCTGGTTGACGTTGAGCTCCAGGCGGGTCAACAACAGCTTGAGCGTCGGGGTCATGAACTGGCCGGGGAAAGTCTCGGTGATTTCACCGCAGCGACGCAGGCGATCGTTAAGTTCGATTTCGGTGCGCTGCTTTTCCAGCTTGTTGTTTTCCACCACGTGGTTCATATAGCCAATGGCGATCAGTATTGCGATCCCGGCTATTACCAGCAGGGTGATCATGAGTGGTGTCACCGGTGTGACCTCTTTATAGGGTTTACAGTGGAGTGTAGTGACTGCGCTGGCTGTCGGATAGGATTGATCGACCAATTGCCAGGTAGTTTCTTCTATCTATAGTAGCCTCCCTGCATGGATGCACATTGCCATCATTTGCTTGGGTGAACTATAGCGTCTTGTCGGGCGCCAGAATATAGGCGCCAGGGTCCGGACAGGCAGAATGCCCTCATGGACCGGTAAACGGGGGCGAAGTCATTGATTTAAATAAATTTATCCTTGGGGGTTGACGACCTTTCAATCCATCCATAGAATGCGCGCCACTTACAGCGTAAAGCACACAGCGAAACGCGGTAGGGAGTGAATGTTGTACGTGTGTCCCCTTCGTCTAGTGGCCTAGGACACCGCCCTTTCACGGCGGTAACAGGGGTTCGAGTCCCCTAGGGGACGC